>DAHWDR010000218.1:0-3992 GCA_027330745.1 Acetobacteraceae bacterium
ACCACCGCGCGCACGCCGGGCAGCGCCAGCGCCTTGCTGATATCGATCGCTGTGATCCGCGCATGGGCGTGCGGGCTGCGCTTGACCTTGCCCCAGATCATGCCGGGCAGGGTCATATCGGCGCCGAACGCGGCGCGGCCGGTCACCTTGTCCACCCCGTCCGGACGCACCGGACGGGTGCCGACGACCTTCAACTCGGATTGCGGAATGATGTAGTTCATGCGGCCCTCGCTTCGCCGCGCAGCTCGGCGGCGGCGTCCATCACGGCGCGGATGATCTTGTCGTAGCCGGTGCAGCGACAGAGATTGCCGGCGAGCCAGTAGCGCGCCTCCTCCTCGGTCGGGTTGGGATTTTCATCCAGCAGCGCCTTGGTCGCGACGATGAAGCCCGGGGTGCAGAAGCCGCATTGCAGCGCCGCGTGCTCCAGGAATTTCTGCTGCACCGGGTGCAGCTTCTCGCCATCGGCGATGCCTTCCACCGTGGTGATGGTGCTGCCCGCGGCTTCCACCGCCAGCACCAGACAGGAACAGACCATCTTGCCGTCGAGGATCACGGTGCAGGCGCCGCAATCGCCCGAGGCGCAGCCTTCCTTGCTGCCGGTCAGGTTCAAGGTGTTGCGCAGGACATCGAGCAAGGTCTCCTGCGTCTCGCACAGGAACTCGACCGGCTCGGTGTTGATGGTGGTGGTGACGTGATGCTTGCTCATGGTCTTCAGTGTCCCTTCACCGCGCCGCCTTTAGCGCGCTCGAATGCGATGGCGGCGGCGCGGCGCGCGAGCACGCCGGCCACCTTGATGCGGTATTCCACGGTGCCGCGCTTGTCGGAGATCGGCTTGCACGCCGCCCGCGCTGCGGCGTCCAGAGCGGCCAGGGTTGCGGCATCCAGCCCATGCCCGACCAGGGCCGCGGCGGCGTCGCCCACCAGCAGGACCGTTGGCGCCACCGCGCCCAGCGCCACGCGCGCGGCGGTGCACACGCCGTTCGCGTCCAGCGTCACGTTCACGCCGCAGCCGACCACCGCGATATCCATCTCGGTGCGCGGAATGAAGCGCAGATAGGCGTCGGCGCTGCGCGCCGGGCGGGCGGGCAGGGTGATCGCGCGGATGAATTCGTCCTTGGCCAGCGAAATGCGGCCGGGGCCGGTGGCGATCGTTTCCACCGGTACGGTGCGCTCGCCCTTCGATCCGACAATGATCGCCTGCGCCCCGGCGGCCACCATCGCCGGCACCGAGTCGGCCGCCGGCGAGGCGTTGCACAGATTGCCCGCCAGCGTGGCGCGTCCCTGGATCTGTTCGGAACCGATCAGATCCATCGCTTCCACGACACCCGGCCAGGCCGCCTTCAGTGCCGCATGCGCTTCCATGGTTGCCCCCGACGTGGCCGCGCCGATGGTGAAGCCGGCCGCGGCGCTGCCGCTGATCCCCTTCATGCCGGGGATATGCTTGGTGTCCACGATCAGCTCGGGCCGCAGCCGGCCGGAGCGGAGCTGCACCAGCAGATCGGTGCCTCCGGACATCGGCTTGGCCAGCCCGGACGCGCCGGCGAGCAGGGCGACGGCCTCCTGGATGGAGGTGGGCGCGGCGTAATTCAGACTTGGCATGTTCGCTCCTGACGGTGCGCGCGGCGGGTTCTGGCCGGCGCGTTGCGGCCCTGGGCCGGGCGGGATCGGGCCTATTCTACCGCCCGGAAGGCGGGGTGGGTCAAGGCGCCGCCGGACGGTCGTGTCGCAGTTTGAAAATCGGCGCCGGCCCGCACCCCCACGCCGACTTACTTTTCAAACTGCGACGCGACCCGCCGGACCCAGCGCGGCGGCGAGCCCGAATTCTCCCGGCAGGCCGCCGCGCGGGAACAGCCGCGTGACATGGCCCATCTTGCGTCCCGGTCGCGCCTCCGCTTTGCCATACAGATGCGGGATCAGCCCGTCCTCGGCCAGGATCGCGGGCCATAGCGCCAGGCCTTCCGGTCCGACCAGGTTGCGCATCACCGCATCGGAATGGCGCCCGGCGCCCGGCAGGGGCAGGCCGGCGACGGCGCGGATATGCAGCTCGAACTGGCTGGCGGGGCAGGCATCGATGGTCCAATGGCCGGAATTATGCGGCCGCGGCGCGATCTCGTTGACCAGGACCCGCCCGTCGCGATCGAGGAACATCTCGACCGCCAGCAGCCCGACCAGGTCCAGCGCCTCGGCCAGTTGCCGCGCGATCGCGCGCGCTGCCGCCGCCGCCGCGTCGGGCACGCGCGCGGGCGCGAGGGTCAGGTCCAGGATGCCGTCGCGATGGCGGTTTTCCACCGGATCGAAGCAGGCGATCGCCCCGTCCGCGCCGCGCGCGACGATCGCGCTGAGCTCGCAGGCGAAATCGACGAAGCCTTCCAGAATCAGCGGCTTCGGCGCCAGGGCGGCGAAAGCGGGGGCAAGGTCCGCCGGCGAGCGCAGCCGCGCCTGGCCCTTGCCGTCATAGCCGTAGCGGGTGGTTTTCAGCACCGCCGGCAGCCCGAGTCGCGTCGCCGCGGCGTGCAGCTGCTCCAGCGTCTCCACCGCTTCCCAGGGGGCGGTGGCGATGCCGGCGCGGTTCACGAAGGTTTTTTCCGCCACCCGGTCCTGGCTGATCCGCAGCACCGCCGGGCCGGGCCGGACCGGTTTCAGCGCGGCCAGCAGTTCCAGCCCCTCGGCCGAGACGTTCTCGAACTCGAAGCTGATCACATCCACCGCGGCCGCGAAGTCGCGCAGCGACGCCGGATCCGTGTAATCGCTGAGCGTGACGCCGGCGGCGACCTGGGCGGCGGGGCTATCGGCCTCGCGCGTCAGGATATGGCAGCGATAGCCCAGGCGCGCGGCGGCCAGCGCCGACATCCGCCCGAGTTGGCCGCCGCCCACCAGCCCGATCACCGCGTTGGGCGCCAGCGGGAATGCCTGCGGGAGCTGTTGGGTTGGGAAGGGTCGGGTCATGCCGGGTCTTCCGCCAGATCGGGGACAGACGCGGTCTGCGCGGCGCGGAACGCATCCAGCCGCGCCGCCAGGGCGGGGTCGGTGCCGGCCAGGATCGCGCAGGCCAGCAGGGCGGCGTTGATCGCGCCGGCGCGCCCGATCGCCAGCGTGCCCACCGGGATTCCGGCCGGCATCTGCACGATCGACAGCAAGCTGTCCTGACCGCGCAGCGCCTGCGATTCCACCGGCACGCCGAGCACCGGCAGCGCGGTCCAAGACGCGCACATGCCGGGCAGATGCGCGGCGCCGCCGGCCCCGGCGATGATCACCCGCAGGCCCCGGCCGCGCGCTTCGGTGGCGTAGGCGCGCAGCCGGTCCGGGGTGCGATGGGCCGAGACCACGCGGGCTTCGTGCGCCACGTCCAGTTCGGCCAGGATCGCCGCGGCGTGGCGCAAGGTCGGCCAGTCCGACCGGCTGCCCATGATGATGCCGACCAGCGGCAACCCAGCCGGGGGCGCGGTCACGCGATGTCGTCCGGGATCAGCCGGCTCTCCAGCCACGAGATTTCGTCCTTCAGATGCAGCTTGCGCTTCTTCAGCCGCTGCATCTGCAGCTGGTCGTAGCGCGCGTTCTCGGTCAGCCGCGCGATGACGGTGTCCAGATCGCGGTGCTCGCTGCGCAGTTCGTGCAGCTTGCGCGTCAGGGTGTCCTTGTCGGTCAGCATTGCGCCCCTATAGCACGGCCCTGATCCAGGTGTAGCCGGTGCTTGCGCCGCGGCTTGATCGGCGCCATGTCTTGCGGGCGACGGTCCGGCGAAGGAGCGTCCCTACGGGCGTCCCCGGCGTGACCCTCGTCCGGCCCCCAAGCGGGGGACCGGCCCGCAATCCTGCTGGAGAGCGATCGCACATGAGCCTGGATTCCCACATCGACCAGCTCCGTGAACGCCATGCCGCGCTAGAGGCGCGGATCCACGACGAAGACCAGCGACCGCGTCCGGATACCGACGCCCTGACCCGATTGAAGATCGAGAAGCTGCATCTGAAGGAACAGATGGAGCGGCTGCGAGC
>DAHWDR010000244.1:0-5826 GCA_027330745.1 Acetobacteraceae bacterium
GGCCAGGCCACGCCTGCCGATGCGGCGGAGCACGCGCACGCGCGGGTCGGTGCGCGCGATCGCGCGGGCGGCCGCCGCGGTGCCGTCCGGGCTGTTGTCGTCCACGAAGATCGCTTCCCATGCAATGCCGGCCAGCGCCCGGTCGAGGCGCTTGATCATCGGCGCGACATTCGCGCGTTCATTGTAGCAGGGAATGATGACGCTGAGTTCGGGGCTGAGCTCGGGGCTGAGTTCTGGGGTCACGGGCGGCGATGGCCCCGCCGTTGCGCGCTCGCCCCAACAGCCCCCCCGTCATGGCCAGGCCTGGCCCGGCCATCTGCGCACGCGCGTCCGTGCGCGGATGGCCGGGTCAGGCCCGGCCATGACGGGGGGACGCCGGGGTGTGCGGTCACGCCAGGGCTTCTTCCAGCAATGCCAGCGCGCGGGCGGCGAAGGCCCGCATATTGGCGGACCGGTCGCCATGGCCGGTTTCCAGCGTAATCGCGCGCGTCGCGGGACCGGCGAGCGCGATACAGGTATGGCCTGCGGCGTCGCCGTAACGGTTGCCGGTAGGGCCGGTCGCACCGGTCTCGCCCAGACCCCAGGTGGCGCCGCAGCGGGTCCGCACCGTCCCGGCCAGCAGCGCGGCGTAGGGTTCGGTGGAGGCGCGCATGCCCCCCGGCAGCGGATTGGGGATTTCCAGGAACGCGGCGCGCGCATGGTGCGTGTAGATCACGCTGCCGCCGAGGAAATAGGCGCTCGCGCCCGGCACCGCGAGCAGCGCGGCCGAGATCAGCCCGCCGGTCGAGGATTCTGCGATCGCGATCGTTTCGCCGCGCGCTTTCAGCCGCGCCGCGATCCGTCCCGCCGCCGCCAGCAAGTCCTGCATCGTCGTGGTTCCTTCCTTGTCATTTTCCGATCAGCGGGCGCCGAAGATCGCCGAACCGACGCGCACCATCGTCGCGCCATGGGCGATCGCGATCTCGAAATCGGCCGACATGCCCATGGAGAGTTCGCTCAACCCATGGGTGCAGGCGCAGGCGGCGAGCCAGGCGAAATGCGGCCCGGGGTCCTCGCCCACCGGGGGCACGCACATCAGTCCGCGCAACCGGGCGCCGAAACGTTCCTGACAAGCAGCAATAAAGGCGTCGGCCCCGGCGCGCGGGATGCCGGATTTCTGCGGCTCTTCCCCGGTATTGACCTCGATCAGCAGGTCGGGGTGGCGGGATTCCTTGTCCATTGCCGCGGCCAGGGCGTCGGCCAGGCGCGGGCGGTCCAGGGTCTCGATCACATCCGCCAGGCGCACCGCGTCGCGCGCCTTGTTGGTCTGCAAGCCGCCGATCAGATGCAGGCGCAGCGCGGGATGGGCGATGCGCAGGGCGGGGAATTTTTCGGCCGCCTCCTGCACCCGGTTCTCGCCGAACACGATCTGCCCAGCGGCGAGCGCAGCAGCCACGGCTGCGGCGGGCTTGGTCTTGGACACAGCGACCAGCGTGACCGCATCCGCCGCCCGGCCGGCGGCGAGCGCGGCGGCGGCGATGCGGGCGCGGACGCGGGCAAGGTTGGCGGCGATCGCGGCGTCGGGCTCGGTCATGGCGGCAGGCTTAGCGCGCGGGCAGGGGGCGTCAAGCATCGGTTGCTTGGCCGCTCAGCAGGGGGGGCAGCGGGGCGCGTTGCAAAGTGCAACACGACCCCGCCGCCCCTGGCGCGCGCCAGGCCTGCGTGTTTAGGTACTGCGGTAGTTTGGCATCCAGGGAGGCCGCATGAAATCACTCCGCCGTGCCGCCCTCGCGGCCGGCCTGATCCTGCCTGTCGGCGCGCTGCTCGGCTGGATCGCGCTTACCCGCGCTCCGGCTGCGCCCGCATCGGCCGAGCCCGCCATCCCCGTCACCCTGGGCACCGTCATCGCGCGTACCCTGCCGGTGCTGCTGCGCGGAATCGGCACCGTCCAGGCCGACAATACCGTCACTGTGCGGTCCCGCGTGGACGGTCAGATCGTCGGCGCAGATTTCACCGAGGGTCAGGAGGTTCCGGCCGGCAAGCTTCTGTTCCAGATCGACCCGCGCCCCTACGCCGCCTTGCTCGCCGGCGCCACGGCGGCGCGCGCCAAGGACGAAGCACAACTGCAAGCCGCCGAGGCCGATCTGGCGCGCTACGCCCATCTGCTGCATGGCGGCTTCCAGAGCCGGCAGAGTTACGACCAGCAGAAGGCGCTGGTGGCGCAGCTTCATGCCGCGATCGCCGGTGACCAGGCGCAGATCGCGACCGCAAGACTGAATCTGGATTTCACCCGCATCCGCGCCCCGATCGCGGGGCGGCTGGGCGCGCAACTGGTGGATGTCGGCAACATGATCCGCGCCAGCGACAATACGGCGCTGGTGACCATCGCGCAGGTGCGCCCGATCTTCGTGAGCTTTGCGCTGCCGCAACAGTACCTGGATGCGATCCGGCGCAACCAGGCGCACGCGCCCCTGGTGGTGGAAGCGCGCTCGCGCGACGACAAACAGGTGCTGGCGCGCGGGCAGCTCCGCTTCATCGACAACCTGATCGACCCGGCGACCGGCACCATCCGCATGAAGGCGCGCTTCGCGAACGCTCACGAACGCCTGTGGCCGGGCGAATTCGTCAACGTCCGGCTGACCCTGACCGAGCGGCGCAACATGCCTACGGTCCCGGCTGAGGCCGTGCAGCAGGGACCGGACGGATGGTTCGTGTATGTGGTCGGGCCAGATGATACCGTGCGCCGGCGCGCGGTGAAGCTGGCGATGATGGAGGACGGGGTGGCCGCGATCGCCACTGGCCTGACGCCCGGCCAGCGCGTGGTGGTGGACGGACAGTACCGCCTGACCGAGGGAGCGAAGATCGCGCCGCGTGCGCCGGGCCACCCCGGATGAACATCTCCGCCCCGTTCATCCGCCGGCCGATCGCAACCTCGCTGCTGATGCTGGGCATCCTGGTGTTCGGCGTGGTGGCCTATCTGCTGCTGCCGGTCGCGGCGCTGCCGAACGTGGATTTCCCCACCATTACGGTGACCGCGAATTACCCCGGTGCCAGCCCGCAGACCATGGCCTCGGCGCTCGCTACCCCGCTGGAACAGCAGTTCACCGGGATCGAAGGTCTGGCGCAGATGACCTCGTTGTCCGGCGTGGGTACCACCACCATCACCCTGCAATTCGCGCTGGACCGCAATATCGATGCCGCGGCGGAAGACGTGCAGACCGCGATCAACGCGGCGTCGGGTCTGTTGCCGCAGGATCTGCCGAGCCCACCCACCTACCGCAAAGTGAACCCCGCGAATTTCCCGGTGTTGATCTACGCCGTGCATTCCAATGCGATTCCGGTCTATCGCCTGGACGATTACGCCAACACCATCCTGGGGGAGCGGCTGTCCACGGTCCCCGGTGTGGGCGAGGTGTTCATCTTCGGCCAGAAACAATACGCCGCGCGGGTGCAGGTGAACCCGGGCGCGCTGGCGGCTCTCGGGATCAGCCTGGAAGACGTGCGCACCGATCTGGCGGCGGCGACCGTCAATCGTCCGAAAGGCGAGATCGAGGGTCGTAACCGCGTCACCGCGCTGGATACCAACGACCAGATCTTCAACGCGCATGGCTTCCGCCGCCTGGTGATTGCCTATCACAACGGCGCGCCGGTGCGGCTGGGCGCCGTCGGCGACGTGGTCAATGCGGTGGTGAACACCCGCCTCGGCGCGTGGTATGACAACATGCCGGCCGAAGGGATTGCGATCCAGAAGGCACCCGGGGCCAACACCATCGCGCTGGTGCATCAGATCAAGACGCTGCTACCGCAGCTGGCGAAGTTGATTCCGCCATCGGTGCATGTCGATCTGGTCTCCGACCGCTCGGTGGTCACCACCGCGGCGGTACACGACGTCGAATTCACCATGGGGTTGACCACCGTGCTGGTGGTGGTCGTGATCTTCGTGTTCCTGCGCAGCTGGCGCGCCACTTTCATCCCCAGCGTGGCGGTCCCGCTATCGCTGCTGATCACCTTCGCGGTGCTGTATGTGGGCGGCTACAGCCTGGACAATATCTCGCTGCTCGGGCTGACCATCTCGGTGGGATTCGTGGTGGACGACGCGATCGTGATGATCGAGAATATCGTCCGCTACATCGAGGAAGGCATGGACCCGTTTGCCGCCGCACTGAAAGGCGCAGGGCAGATCGGGTTCACCATCATCTCGATCACCTTCTCGTTGATCGCGGTATTCATCCCGCTGTTCTTCATGGGCGGTATCATCGGCCGGCTGTTCCGCGAATTCGCGGTGGCGGTCGCGGTCGCGGTGATGGCCTCGGCATTCATCTCGCTCACCCTGACACCGGTGCTGTGCGCGCGCCTGCTGCGCCACGAGGGGCTGCATCCGGCCGGCTGGTTCGCGCGTGGCGCCGAGCGCGGCTACCAGGCGGTGTTGCGCGTCTATGACCGCGGGCTGGTCGCCGTGTTCCGCCATCAGCGCATCGCCCTGTTCGCCACGTTGGCGTTGATCGTGGTGACGGTCGGATTGTACGCGGAAATCCCGAAGGGCTTCTTTCCGCAGCAGGACACCGGGTTCGTGTTCGGCGAGATCGACACGCGCCAGGATGCCTCGTTCCCCGCGACCGCGGCGGTGATGCACAAGGTCGTGGCGATCGTGCAGCATGATCCGGGCGTGGCGGCGGTGTTCTCGCTGGCTGGCGCATACAGCTACAATCCGGGGGAGAACACGGCGCGGGTATTCTTCTCGCTCAAGCCGTTCGATCAGCGCCGCGATACCGCCGCACAGATCGTCGCCCGGCTGCGACGCAAAGTGGCGGCGGTACAAGGCGCCAAATTCTTCATGCAGGTGCCGCAGAATATCACCGTCGGCGGACGACTGGCGCGCACGCAGTACCAGTACACGATGACCGATACGGATCTGGACCAGTTGGACCACTGGGCGCCGATCCTGGAGCGCGGTATGCACGGCCTGCCTGCGTTGCAGGACGTGGCTTCGGACCAACAAAGTGCCGCAGCGCATCTGGCGATCACGATCGACCGGGCGGCGGCCTCGCGCCTCGGCGTGTCGGTCAACGCGATCGACCAGACGCTGTATGACGCATTCGGTCAGCGCCAGGTGGCGACGATCTATACCGCCACCAATCAATACAAGGTGGTGCTGGAAGTCCAGCCGCAGTTCCAGAACAACCTGGCGGCGCTGACCAAGATTTTCATTCCCGGCAGCGGCGGGACGATGGTGCCGCTCGGGGCGGTGGCCCATCTGTCGCGCACCGTGGAGCCACTGACGATCAGCCATCAGGGCGTGTTTCCGGCCGTGACCCTGTCGTTCAACCTTGCGCCGGGGGCGGCGCTGGGCCAGGCGGTGGACCAGATCAACCGGCTGGTGGCCCGGCTGGGCGCGCCGGCGACGTTGCAAGGATCCTTCCAGGGCACCGCGCAGGCGTTCCAGGCCTCGCTGTCCTCGATGCCGTTGCTGATCGCGGCGGCGATCCTGGTGGTCTATATCGTGCTGGGGATGCTGTACGAAAGCTACATCCACCCGATCACCATCCTGTCCGCGCTGCCCGCCGCCGGCGTCGGCGCGCTGGTGATGCTGTGGCTGTTGCATTACGATCTTTCGGTGATCGCGATCGTGGGCATCATCCTGCTGATCGGGATCGTGAAGAAGAACGCGATCATGATGATCGATTTCGCGTTGCGCGCGCAGCGGACCCAGGGGCTGGCCCCGCGTGAGGCGATCCATCAGGCCTGTCTGCTGCGCTTCCGCCCGATCATGATGACGACCTTCGCCGCGCTGTTCGGCGCGCTGCCGATCGCGTTCGGGCAGGGTGCCGGGTCGGAACTGCGCCAGCC
>DAHWDR010000247.1:0-3525 GCA_027330745.1 Acetobacteraceae bacterium
CCGGCGCGCTGTACCCGCTACGCTTCGAACACCAGCGTGACGCCGCACGCGGCCTCGGCGGGTACCAGGATCCGCCCGCCCACGCGCATCACCGCCACCCCGCCCGCCGCCAGCGCCGCGGCCGTTCGCTCCAGAGACGCACTGCGCAACACCAGCGCGGCCATGAAATCCGCTCTCCCCGCCGCAAGATTCCCGTATCCCGCGCGCACCACCGCCGGCGTGCGTATCTCGCAGGTCGCCAGGCCAAGGGTCAGCACGTAGCCGTCGGCCTCCCCGTAGACCATCGCGTCGCCGAACATCCGCGCGAAGAGCGCCCCCAGCGCGCCCGGATCGGCCGCGGCGATCACCACCCGCGCGATCCCCGTCACGGCATTCGGATGCGCCCGCCAGGCATCGCGCCAGACCAGTTCCGGCGTGGCGTGCTCGCAGAAATAGAACCGGCCTGCCGGCGCGGTGTCCACCGGCAGCCGCACGGTACGGAATGCGGCCGCGCGCGGGACGCCGTCGATCTCCACCGGGCGCGAGAACGCCTGCGGCGCCAGCACCGGAACCCCGGAAGCCGTCACTGCGGCGTGGGTTGCGTCCGCGTCGCGCGTGGCGAACACCAGGGCACCGAGGCCGATCGGGGCGTCGGCGATCTCCCGCCGCGCCGATCCGGCGGGGGCGGCCAGCAATTCCAGATAATCGGTGCCGAATACCGCCAGGTGGTTCATTGAACCCAGCGTGTGATATCCGCGCGGCGTCAGCGAAAATCCCAGCCGCCGGTAGGTTGCCGCACCCGCATCCAGCTGGTCGCGCAGGCTGACCACCACGTGGTCCACTAACGGAAGTGGCAAGGAGATCGGCAGCATGTTCACTCCGGCAGGCCGCGATCGGCACGGGTGGCCGACAGATCGTCGGCGATGAAGGCGCGCACCATTTCGGTCAGCGGCTCCTGCGGAGCGAAACCGAGCGCGGTGGCGCGCCGGGCAGTGAATGCCGCGGGCCAGGCGCCGACGATCGCCGCGATGGCGGGGTCGGGCGCATAGCGGACCAGGGCACGGGCGCCCGGCTTCACCGCTTCCAGCGCGGCCAGCATCTCAGCCACCGTGGCACGCATCCCGGGCGGGTTGACGCCGCGATCCTGGTTCATCCCGGAACTGTCCATCCAGGCCGCGTGCAGCAGCCATTCCACCGCGCGACGCGGGCTGGCGATCCAGGCCGCGAAATCCTCGGCCACCGGCAGATCGGTGGCGAGGCCCAGCAGCGGCTCGCGCAGGATGGCCGACAGGAAGCTGGACGCGGCGCGGTTCGGCCGGCCGGGGCGGATCGTGATGGTGGGCAGGCGTAGCAGCACCGCATCCAGGAAGCCGCGGCGGGAGGCGTCGGCAAGCAGCAATTCGGCGGCGGCCTTCTCGGCGCCGTAGCTGTTGGCCGGAAGCTGGCGGGCATCATCGGCCAGCACCGCCGACTGCCCGCCGGAGAAGCTGGCGACCGAGGAGGTGAACACGACCCGCGGCGGCGCCTCGCCCGCGGCGACCAGACGGCGACAGGCCTCGATCACGCGCAACGTGCCGTGGAGATTGACGTCCAGACCCAGCTGGTAATCCGCCTCGGCCTGGGCGGAAACCACGGCGGCGAGATGGATCACATGGGTGGTGCCGCGCGGGATCGCCGCGTCGGGCAGCGCGGTAAGGGTCCCGGCGACGGTGGCGACGGGGAACGGCGCGTGGGCGGGGGGCTCCGGCGCGGCCAGGTCGAACAAGGTCAGGCCGTCGATCTTGCGGCTGCCGAGACTGCCCTGGCGGGCCAGGCGGGTGGCGAGCTTGCGGCCAAGGAAGCCCCCGGCACCGAGGATGGCGATCTGCATTCGGATGGGTTCGGACGGCCCGGGCGCGGTGTCAAGCTTCGGATGGCATCGGGACCCTCAGCCGCCACTGATCTCCTCCGCCCGATAGCCTTGCGCGAACAGCACCGCGCGCAGCCCGGCGTGATCCACCCGCGCCCGCGCCACCGCCGCCACCACCGGTTTGGCGCGGAACGCCACACCGAGACCCGCCGCGCCCAGCATCGCCAGGTCGTTGGCGCCGTCGCCAACGGCCACCGCCGCCGCCTCGTCGATCGCCAGCTCCGCGCATAGCGCGCGCAGGGTCACCAGTTTTGCGTCCCGATCCAGGATCGGTTCGGCCACGGTCCCGGTCAGGGCGGTTCCGTCATGTTCCAGCACGTTGGCGCGGTGCAGATCGAACCCGACCAGCGCCGCCACGCGCCCGGTGAAGAAGGTGAACCCCCCCGAGACCAGCGCGGTCCGCGCTCCGTTTGCGCGCATCGTCGCCACCAGCGCCGCCGCCCCCGGGGTCAGGCGCATCCGCGCCCAGGTCGCCTCCAGCGCTGTCACCGGCAGGCCGCGCAGCATCGCCACCCGTTCGCGCAAAGCGGTTGCGAAATCGATCTCCCCGTTCATCGAGCGTGTGGTGATGGCCGCGATCGGGTCCTTCAGGCCGGCGAAATCGGCAAGTTCGTCAAGGGTTTCCCCGGTCACGATGGTGCTGTCCATATCGGCGACCAGCAGCCGCTTGCGCCGCCCGGCCGCCGCCGTCACCAGCGCGTCCACGGGCGCGCCCGCCAGCGCTGTGGCCAGCGCGTTCGGATCGGGCGGCGCGGGCAGGGGCAGGTCTGCGGCCTCGGCGACCGCCAGCCAGTCGGGCGCTCCGGCGCCGGTCGCCGCGCGCACCCGCGCGACCAGCGCGGGGGAGAGCGGGAAGGCGGCGGGATCGGCCACCAAGGTCAGGACGAACGGGAGCGGATGGGGGAGGGGGGCGGACATGGCGGCCTGAATGGCAGCGGCCCGGCAGCGCGGCAACCCTGGTGCCGCCCCTCCTGGCCCTCGCGGATGCAACCATTTCGCTACCATTGCGCGCGCATCGTGGCGGCACATCCTGGAGGGTTTCTATGATCGTCGTCACGTCAGAGACTGTCGCCGGCCAGCGCGTGCGCCAGACGCTGGGCCAGGTGTTCGGCGTGGTGGTGCGCTCGCGCGGCCTGGGCGGGAATATCGCCGCCGGGCTGCGCTCGCTGGTGGGTGGGGAGATCGTCGAATACACGCAGATGCTGGAGGAAGCCCGCAAGCACGCGGTGGACCGGCTGGTCGCTAATGCCGCGCTGATGGGGGCGAATGCGATCGTAACCTTGCGCTTCGACAGTTCCGAGATCGGCCAGACCATGAGCGAGATCGTCGCCTACGGCACCGCCGTGGTGCTGGAACCGGCCTGATCCGCCGATGCGCCCGGCGCTGCTGATCCTGGGTGCGGCCCTGCTGGCGGGGGCGGCCATCGGGTTCCTGACCGGCGCCGGTGCGGCGGTCTGGCCGATCGGCGTGTTCGGCGTCCTGCTGCTTCTGGGCACGCTGTTCGAGCGTCGCCGCTATCGTCCGATTCTGGATGCGCCGCCGGGGCCGGACTGGGAGACCACCGGCGAGCGCTTCCGCGACCCCGCCTCGGGCGCGACGGTGGCGGTGTGGTTCCATCGCGGCAGCGGGGCGCGCAG
>DAHWDR010000261.1:0-3246 GCA_027330745.1 Acetobacteraceae bacterium
GGCAGGTGATCTCCGGCCTGCCGCCGTACCGCATCGCGCGCATGGGGATGCAGCTGGTGCCGGAGGAGCGCGCGATCTTCGGCCAGCTCACGGTGGAGGAGAATCTGCGCCTGGCCGCGCTGACCGCGCCCAACGCCTGGACCCTCGATCGGATCTACGAATTCTTCCCCCGCCTGCGCGAACGCCGCCGCTCCGGCGGGCGGCAATTATCGGGCGGCGAGCAGCAGATGCTGGCGATCGCGCGCGCGCTGATCCGCGACGCCCAGGTGATCCTGCTGGACGAACCCTTCGAGGGTCTGGCGCCGCTGATCGTGCGCGACCTGGTGCGGATCAGCCGGGATCTCGCGGCCCAGGGCCGGACCATCCTGGTGGTGGAACAGAACGTGGTGGCGGCGTTGAGCTTCGCCGACCGGGTCTATGTGCTGAACAACGGCCACATGGTTTGGGAAGGCACGCCGGACGCGCTGCGCGGCGATCCGGCGCTGATGAAGGCGCATCTGGGGATCTGAGCGGCGCGCCCTGTCGCCAAGGGACGGAGGAGGGACGTCCGGCGCGTGACCGCGGGCGGCGCCTGCGCTAATCAGGCCGCGCCCCAGCAGAGAGACGCGACGTGACCCCTACCCCCCCAGGCGCCAACAGCTACCGATCGGGTCCCGACGCGACCGGCCGCTTCGGCGCATATGGCGGCCGCTTCGTCGCCGAAACCCTGATGCCGCTGATCCTGGAGGTGGACGCCGCCTACACCGCCGCCAAATCCGATCCTGCGTTCCAGGCCGAGCTCGACCGGTACCTTAAGGATTACGTGGGCCGCCCCAGCCCGCTGTGGTTCGCCGAGCGCCTGACCGCGCGGCTGGGCGGGGCGAAAATCTATTTCAAGCGCGACGAGCTGAACCACACCGGCAGCCACAAGGCCAATAACTGCATGGGCCAGATTCTGCTGGCCCGCCGCATGGGCAAGACCCGGATCATCGCGGAAACCGGCGCCGGCCAGCACGGCGTGGCGACCGCGACCATGTGCGCGTTGTTCGGCCTGCCCTGCACCGTGTACATGGGCGCCACCGATGTCGAGCGGCAGAAACCCAACGTGTTCCGCATGAAGCTGCTGGGCGCGGAGGTCCGGCCCGTCACTTCCGGCGCCGGCACGCTGAAGGACGCGATGAACGAGGCGATGCGCGACTGGGTGGCGAATGTCACCGATACCTATTACCTGATCGGCACCGTCGCCGGCCCGCATCCCTATCCCGCCATGGTGCGGGATTTCCAGTCCGTGATCGGCGAGGAGGCCAAGGCCCAGATGCTGGCCGCCGAAGGCCGGCTGCCCGACATCGCGGTGGCGTGCATCGGCGGCGGATCGAACGCGATGGGCCTGTTCCACCCGTTCCTGGACGATGCGTCCGTCCGCCTGATCGGCGTGGAGGCGGGCGGGCACGGGATCGAGACCGGGGAACACGCCGCCAGCCTGACCGGCGGGCGCCCCGGCGTGCTGCACGGCAACCGTACCTATCTGTTGCAGGACGACGACGGGCAGATCATCGAGGCGCATTCGATCAGCGCCGGGCTGGATTATCCCGGCATCGGGCCGGAACATTCCTGGTTGCACGATATCGGCCGGGTCGAATACGTCTCCGCCACCGATCAGGAGGCGCTGGCCGCGTTCCGGCTGTGCACCGGGACCGAGGGCATCATCCCCGCCCTGGAACCGGCCCACGCGCTGGCGCATGTGGCGAAGATCGCGCCCGGGTTGCCGCGCGAAACGCTGATCCTGATGAATCTCTGCGGTCGGGGCGACAAGGACATCTTCACCGTCGCCGAACATCTGGGAGCCGCGCTGTGAGCCGCCCCGGAGGCCGCATCGAAGCCCGGTTCGCGGCCCTGCGCGCCGAGAACCGCGCCGCCCTGATTCCGTTCGTGGAGGCGTTCGACCCGGACGGCCCGACCTCGGCCGCGCTGCTGGCGGGGATGCCCGCGGCGGGGGCGGATCTGATCGAGATCGGGATGCCGTTCACCGACCCGATGGCGGACGGCCCGACCATCCAGGCCGCCGGCAAGCGCGCGCTGCTTGCCGGCGCGAAGGTGGCGAAAATCCTGGCGATGGTGCGCGATTTCCGCCACGCCGATGCCGCCACCCCGATCATCCTGATGGGTTATCTCAACCCGATCCTGTCCTATGGCCCGGAACGTTTCTGCGCCGATGCCGCGACCGCCGGCGTGGATGGGATGATCGTGGTCGATCTGCCGCCGGAGGAAGCCGCGATCCTGGCCCCTTTCGCCGCCGCCCAGGGCATCGACATCATCCGCCTGATCGCGCCCACCACTGACGATGCGCGGCTGCCGCTGGTGCTGGAGGGCAGTTCGGGATTCATCTATTATGTGAGCATCGCCGGCATCACCGGTACGCGCACCGCCTCGGCCGCGCATCTGGCGGAGGCGATCCCGCGCATCCGCCGGGTCAGCACGCTGCCGATCGCGGTGGGGTTCGGGGTGCGCACACCGGAGCAGGCGGCGGTGGTGGCACGGGCGGCGGATGCCGCGGTGGTTGCCTCGGCGCTGATCGAGACGGTCGCGGCGGGACTGGATGCCGAGGGCCGGGCCGGTCCGGCGGTGGTGGCGCGCGTGCTGGATCAGGTGCGGGCGCTGGCGGCGGCGGTGCGCGGCGCGCGGCGATGACCACGCCGTGGACGGATGCGCCGGACGCGCTGCGCCGGCGTGACGCCGGTGTCCTGGTGCCTGCCGCCGCCGGCGCGCGGCATCGCCTGATCCTCCGGAGTTCCCGATGAGCTGGTTGACAGAATTCGTTCGCCCGAAGATTCGCACCCTGTTCGCGCGGCGCGAGGTGCCGGACAATCTGTGGCATCAATGTCCCGCCTGCCAGCAGATGATCTTCGCCTCCGACCTGGCGGCGTCGCTGAAAATGTGTCCGCATTGCGGGCATCATATGCGCGTCGGCGCGGCGGAGCGTCTGGCCTGGACCTTCGATCCGGACGGCTTCACCCGGATCGAACTGCCGAAGGCGCCGGCCGACCCGCTGCGCTTCCGCGACCAGAAGCGCTACGCCGACCGGTTGCGGGAGGCGCGCGAGAAGACCGGGCTGGAGGACGCAATCGCGGTGGCACACGGCACCATCATGGGCCGGCGCGCGGTGGCGGCGGCGATGGCGTTCGATTTCATGGGCGGGTCGATGGGGGCCGCGGTGGGCGAGGGGATCGTGGCGGCGGCGCGGCTGGCGGTGCTGCAACGGGCGGGCCT
>DAHWDR010000276.1:0-4086 GCA_027330745.1 Acetobacteraceae bacterium
GTGAGATCGCCGGTGGCGCCGAACACGACGGCGTCGAACGGGGCGACGGGGATGATCGTGGCGGCCATGCTGCGCGCTCCGGCGGTGGAGGGCAGGGGTATCGGGTTGCGTCGCGCGCGACAACCGCCCGGGCGATCCGGCGACGACGGGGAGACGTCGGCGCAAAATTCCTCCCCCCGGTTGACGCCGGCTTAACCTTTCTGTGGCTTTATGCGTCCCGTGACCGACGCCCCGCCCCATCCCGCCGCCGTTATGCTCCTGCAGATCATCGAGGATCTGTGCGTGGCGATTGCCCAAGCCACGGGGCTCGGCCTGTTCGGGCGACTGATGCTGATCCCGGTGCGCCGGCGCTTGCGCGGCATGGCGCAAATGGTCGCCGCGGCGATCGCGGATGCCGCGGCAAGCGCCCCCGACGCGGACCCGATCTTTGTCTCCGTGGCCGCGGCTGCGTCGCAGGACCCCGGCGCGGACGCGCTGCGCGACCTGGCCGGCAACCCATGCCCGAACCCGCCCCGGACGGAGGCCGCGCCGATCGAGCCGCCATGCCGGGACAATGAGGCTCTCTCGCACCAGGATCGCCCGCATGTCGTGGCGGCTGCCCCTGCGGCACGATCGGGCGATGGCGATGACGGCGCCCTGGATCCCCGGGTCGCGCCTGGCGACGCAACCGCGTCGGTTCTGCCGTATGCCGGCCGCCGCAAAATCCCCGCGGTCGGGCGAGCGCGGCTTGAAATCGGGCCGCGTCCGCGCCGTCGCCTTTGGCGTCTGCGGTCGCGGTATCGCGCATGCGCGTATCGGGCGGCGCAGAGGCCACCGCCTGGTCGAAAAATCGCGTGGCGCGGGCGGGATTTTGCACGCGCTATTCGTTGCGATATAACAATGATATAGGAACAGCCGGTGGCGCCTTCGCGGCCAACGCGCCGGCCCCGTCTGCCAGCCCCCGCGAATGCCGCGATGCAGCCGGCACGCCGTTCCCCTTCGCCCGGGCGCGGGGGGAAGGGGCGGCTCAGGGCCACGCTTGCGAAGCGGCGCGGCGCCGCGCGCGCCGATCGCCCGGGGACCGCGGCGTAGCGCCGCCACGCATCGAACCGCTATGCTGGCGTCATGGCACGCATGGTTACGGCCGCGAGTCTCGCCCTTGTGCTGGCCGCGGTCGGCCTGGTGGTGGTGTATGTCCGCCGCAACGTGGTGCCGCCCGGCTGCCGTGATTCGCGCGTGCTGGCGATCGTGCGCCAGAGGCTGATCGAACGCGCGCATCTGCCGCCGGTGCTGCGTCTGCGCCATATCGTCACCCGTGCCGGCGGACCGCTGGCGTTCCGCTTCGTGTGCGCTGCCAGTCTGCGCGGCCTGGCGCATCAGCTGCTGCCCGGACCGCGTCCCGGCGGCGTGCGCTACGTGACCCGCCTGACCGGACCCGGCCATCGGCTGAGCGTCACCGTCCGTCTGATCCCCCTCCTGGAATGGGTCGCCGTGCCATGAACCAACGCAGCCTGATCGTCGCCGCCGCCCAGCTCGGTCCGCTGCAACGCGCCGACAGCCGCGCCGTCGCGGTGGCGCGGATGCTCGCGCTGATGGAGCAGGCGCATCGCCGCGGCGCGTCCCTGGTGGTATTCCCGGAACTCGCGCTGACCACGTTCTTTCCGCGCCACTACCACGACAATCGCGCGGATGCGGATGCCTGGTTCGAGACCGCGATGCCGTCCCCGGCCACCGCCCCGCTATTCGCCGCGGCGCGGCGGCTGCGCCTCGGCTTCCATCTCGGCTACGCCGAACTCACGCCGGACGGGCACCATTACAACACCGTGATCCTGGTCAATCCGGCCGGCGAGATCCTGCTGAAATACCGCAAGATCCATTTGCCGGGCCATGCCGAACACGACCCGCGCCGCCGCGTCCAACATCTGGAAAAGCGCTATTTCGAGGTCGGCGACCTGGGTTTCCCGGTGATCCGCGCGCCGATCGGCGCACTGGCGGGCGTCAACATGGGTATGATGATCTGCAACGACCGCCGCTGGCCGGAGGCCTGGCGCGTGCTCGGGCTGCAAAGCGTGGAACTGGTGCTGCTGGGCTACAACACGCCGTCCACGAACCAGGAGGCCGGCGGGTTCGAGGCGCATCATCTGCGCGTGTTCCATTCGCATCTGTCGATCCAGGCCGGCTGCTACCAGAACGCCTGCTTCGCCGTCGCGACGGCCAAGGCCGGCATCGAGGACGGGTGCGAATTGTTCGGCCATTCGATCATCGTCAATCCGCAAGGCGAGATCGTCGCCCAGGCCGGCACCTGGGACGACGAACTGATCACCGCGGAGTGCAATCTGGAGCTGTGCCGTCTGGGCCGCAGCACGATCTTCGATTTCGCCGCGCATCGGCGGCCGGAGGCGTATACGCGGATCACCGCGCAGACCGGGGCGGAGCCGCCGCCGGTGTGGTCGGGTCAGGGGCGCAGCAATTCGTGAAGCACGATCAGGTCGGGCACGACGGCGCTGGATCGTATCAGGACCAACCCCGAGCCGGGGAAATACTGCTCGGTCCGCCGGTCGAACCCGGCGCCATAGGCCCAGCGCATCCAGGGCGCCCATAGCCCGGCGACGAACCGCCGGAACGGGTCCGCCGGGCGCACGTATTCCAGAAGCCGCACCTGCCCGCCCGGGCGGACCACGCGGGCAAGTTCGCGCAACGCCGGCGCCTGCGCCTCGGGTGGCAGGACGCAGAACAGGAACGTGGCGACCGCCGCATCGAAGCTGGCATCGGGCAGATCGAGCGCGGTTGCGTCCATCAGCCGCAGCGTGGCCTCGATGCCAAGCGCGCGCCGGCGCCGCTCGGCGCGGGTCAGCATGGCGGGGCTGTTGTCGATGCCGGTGACCGCGGCGCCCTTCGGATAGCAGGCGATGTTGCGCCCGGTGCCGACCCCCGCGTCCAGGATCCGCCCGGACAGATCGTGCCATAGCAGCGGGCGGATATGGCGGTAGCGGGCGCGTTCGAACGGCAGGTCCAGCAGGTCGTAGAACGGTGCGATGCGCTGATATTTGGCCGGATCGGTGGGCATCGGATCAACTGACCCCGCCGGCGATTCCGTGCGCGGCGAGCGCCGGGGCCAGCAGCGCGGCGGGGATCTCCCGCGCCATCGCCCGTGCTTCGGCGGCGGAGGCGAGGCCCCAGGTCACCAGATTCGCGACCGCCTCGGCCAGGGTCAACGCCGAGCCGGCCAGGCGGTCGCTGTCCGGCAGGCGCACCGCGCCGGAGGCATCGCGTGTGATTGCCAGGTCGCCCAGCGTATAGCGCCCGGGCGCAGCGGCGGCGGCGGCGGTCGCATCGGTCACCAGCACGGCCCGCCGCGGTCCCTTGGCGCGCAGCATCACTTGCAGCGCCGCGGGCGGAACATGACGGCCATCGGCGATGAAGCTGGCGGCCAGCCGGTCCTCGGCCAGCTGGGCCATCAGCGGGCCGGCGAATTTCGGCTGCGGCGACGGCAGCGCGTTGCCGAGATGGGTGGACAGGACCGCCCCGGCCGCGGCGGCGGCGGCGATCGTCTCCGCCTCCGCCGCGGTGTGGCCCAGCGCGACCAGCGTGCCCTGTTCGGCCAGGGCGCGGATCAGCGTCAGCGCTCCGGGCCGCTCGGGGGCCAGGGTGACCAGCAGGATCGGGCGCGCCAGCGGCGCGGCCAATGCGGCCAGCAGCGCCGGGTCCGGATCGCGCATGTGCCGCGCGGGATGGCAGCCGGCATAGCCGGGCGCCGGGTTCAGGAACGGGCCTTCCAGATGGTACCCCGGGACCATGCGCGGCCCCAGCGTACTGGCGGCCACGGCGCGATCGAGGGCGGTCAGCCGCGCGGCCAGCGCGTCCGGCGCGGCGGTGATGATCGTGGGCAGGCAGGTCGCCACGCCGTGCCCGGCCATGACCGCCAGCGCGTGGTCCAGGGCGCCGGCGGTCAGCGCGGCGTCGTTGAAATCGACGCCGGCATAGCCGTTGACCTGCAGATCGATCAGCCCGCGCTGCCCCCTCGCCCCCCATTTGGGGGGAGAGGGTTGGGGTGAGGGGGGCATCCCGCCGCCGCCATCCTTCATCGGGAGCAAACCGCGTACCGCA
>DAHWDR010000298.1:0-1714 GCA_027330745.1 Acetobacteraceae bacterium
GTCACGATCGGCTACGCCAACTATACCGGATGGGGCCATGGGGTGGTCACCATCGCGCTGATCCAGGGCGATGCGCTGGGCGGCGGGCTGGAAGCGCCGCTGTCCTGCGACGTGATGGTGGCCGAGCGCCAAGCCCGGTTCGGCCTGCCGGAAATCCTGTTCAACTTGTTCCCCGGCATGGGAGCCTACACGTACCTGTCGCGCCGGATGGGTATGGTCAAGGCCGAGGAAATGATCCTCAGCGGCCGGCTATACACCGCAGCGGAAATGCACGCCTTGGGGGTGGTGGATATTCTGGTCGATCCGGGGGAGGGCGAACGCGCGGTGCGCGACTACATCGCCCGCACCCGCTCGCGCCAGCGCGCCCAATCGGCGATCTACAAAGTGCGCCGGCGGGTTATGCCGATCGATATCGCCGAACTGCGCGACGTGGCCGATTTGTGGGTGGACACGGCGCTCAGCCTGACTGACCAGGACCTGCGCCGCATGGCCCGGATCGCCTCCGCGCAGGACCGTGCGCTGGGGTTGCGCGCCGCGGAGTGAAGGACGGCGCCGAGGGCAGCGCGGCCCCCGTGGCTGATCTTTATTCCGCCGCCCGCCGTCCTGCCACCGCGACCGAGGCGGTCAACCGTTCCAGCGCGGTCTCGACCTCATCAAGTTCGTGGGCGATTTCGCGGGCAATCGCGGTGCCGCGGGTCTCGAGCTCGTCGCCATTCAGGCGCGGTTCCGGCAAGCACAGCGCGCCCAGCCGCGCCGCGCCGATATTGGCGGCGATCGAGCGCATTCCGTGCGCCTGGGCGCGGAACGCGGCCACATCACCCTGGTGCAGCGCGGCGCGCAGGGCCGCGAGTTTGACCCGCGCCTCGGCACGGAACGTGCCGCTGATTTCGGCGATGAACTCAACCCCGCCCAGCGCCTGCAAGCTGTCCAACACGCCATGATCCAGCGTCGGGGCCGCGTCCCGCGCGGCGCGCGTCAGCGCGGGTTGCGCCGGCGGCTCGGGGCGCGCGGCGGCCCCGTCGGCACGGGCACCGCGCACCGTGGAGTCAACAATCGCCAATAGCTGCGCCGGCTCCACCGGCTTCACCAGGCAGGCGACCATGCCCGCCTCCAGGCAGCGCGCGCGGGTTGTCTCGGTGGCATCCGCGGTCAGCGCCAGGATCGGCACCGCGCCCCGACCCAACGAGGCCATGCGATGGATCTTCGTTGCCTCGATGCCGTCGATGCGCGGCATGTTCACGTCCAGGATCGCCAGGTCGAAATTCTGTTCCGTCAGCGCGTCCAGCGCTTCCTCGCCGTCGCGTACCACGCGCACCGTGTGCCCGCCGGTAGCCAGGATCTTCAATAGCACGCGGCGGTTGACGGCGTTGTCGTCGGCGATCAGCACCCGGAAGCTCTCGCCCGGCGTGGCCGGCACCACGACCGCCGCGCGCTCGGGCGCGGGTCCCAGCGCTGCCAGCAGCGCGAACAGCGCCTCCAGCGCCGCGGCATCGGCGTGCGGTGAAATCGTGGCGGCGAACGCGCGCTGCCAGGCGAGCGGGGGCATCCGCTCAGGTGCCGGCGCGACCGCAACCATGACCGGAGCAGCCTGATCCGCTTCGGCCCGCGCGAAGCCCAGCGCCGCAACGCCTTCCGGCACCGCGTCCGCGGGCCAGGCGGCGATGCGTTCGATCCGCACGTCGCACTGGCGCAACAGGCCGAGCAGCGGGGTGAG
>DAHWDR010000334.1:0-2614 GCA_027330745.1 Acetobacteraceae bacterium
GCCCAGCGCGCGATGCGGAAATGATTGCGTGGTTGCCATGGATGTTGCGCCTTCTCCCTGTGGCAGCGCGCGCCGGTCCGGCGCGGCACCGATCCCCGTGGTGGTAGCGGAAACCGCGCGAACTGGGTAGGCGCGTGTCCCAGAGTGGAAGTCAGCACCTTCCCGCACCCTCATACTGCCACCCAACGTCAGCATATTGGCATTGGGTGGCCTTGTGGGGGTGCGGGCCGGCGCCGACTTTCAAACTCAGACACGACCGCCAGGCGGGCGCGGCAGCGGTGGCCGCCTGACCGTCAAGATGGCGACGGACGCCGTGTTGACGCCCCGCCTTGCGCGGCCGACGCTCCGCGGCAAACCCGGGAGGTCCCCCATGCGCATCCATAATCTCTACACCGACGCCGCCGGCACCAGCCATTTCCGCGATATCGAGGTGGACTGGGTCGAAACCCGCAACGCCTCGCGCCTGTCCGCCCGCCTGCCCGCCACCGGCATCATCTTTCGCGAGACGTCCGGCGACTACGACCTCGACTGGCATCCCGCGCCGCGCCGCCAATACATCATCAATCTCGACGGCGGCGTGCGCATCACCGCCAGCGACGGCGAGAGCCGCGAGATCGGCGCCGGCGAGGTCATCCTGGTCGAGGACACCTCCGGCAAGGGGCATCTCTCCCAGTCGATCGGCGGGCAGATGCGCCGTTCGATCTTCGTGCCGATCGAATGACCGCCGGCGCATGACCGCCGGGCAATGACCGCCGCGTCGGTCCTGGCGCTGCATCTGGCGGTGATCGGGTTCAACCTGTTCGGCCTGGTGGCGATCCCGCTGGGCGCCTGGCGCGGCTGGCGGTTCGTGCGGGTGGCGTGGTGGCGCTGGCTGCATGTTCTGGCACTCGGCGCCGTGGCCGGACAGGCGCTGGTCGGGCGGGTGTGCTTTCTGACCTTGTGGCAGGACCAGCTGGCGGGCGATGCCGGCCGTGGCCCGTTGATCGCCCGTTTTGTCGATCGGCTGATCTTCTGGCCGCTGCCGCTATGGGTGTTCGCGGTGCTGTACGTCGCCGTCTGGATCTACGTCCTGGCGCTGCTGTGGTGGGTGCCGCCTGATCGGCGCGGCAGCCTGCGCGGGCCAGGCCGATCACCTCGGGGCTTCCCCTAAGCCGGGCGCGGCAAATATAAGCCCCCATGCGCGTGCGCTTCACCAAGATGCAAGGCTGCGGGAACGATTTCGTCGTGCTGGACGAACGCGCCGGGGAACCGATCCTGACGCCGGCCCGCGCCGTCGCCCTCGCCGACCGCCATCGCGGCGTCGGCTGCGACCAGGTGATTGCACTGGAACCGGTTGCCGCCGGCGCGGACCTGTTCATGCGCATCCGCAACCCCGACGGCTCGGAAGCCGGTGCCTGCGGCAATGCCACCCGCTGCGTCGTCCTGCTGCTGAGCCGCGAAACCGGGCGGCGGGAGTTCCTCATCCGCACCGTTTCCGGCGATCTGCCCGCCAGCATCACCGCGGAGGGCCAGGTCACGGTCGATATGGGACCGCCGCGCCTCGGCTGGGCCGACCTGCCGCTGGCGCACCCGGCCGACACGCTGCACCTGGCGCTTCGGGCCGGCGCGCTGGCAGACCCGGCCGCGGCCAGCATGGGCAATCCCCACGCCACGTTCTTCGTCCCGGACCTGGGCGCGATCCCGCTGGAAACCCTTGGCCCGGTGCTGGAGCACGACCCGATCTTTCCCGAACGCGCCAATATCGGCGTGGTCCAGGTGCTGTCCGCCACCAGGCTGCGGCTGCGCGTCTGGGAACGCGGCGCCGGCCTCACGCTGGCCTGCGGCTCCGGCGCGTGCGCCGCTTTGGTCAACGCGCAGCGCCGCGGCCTCGCCGCCCGCCGTGCCGAGATCATCGTGGACGGCGGCACGCTGGACATCGCCTGGCGCGCGTCCGACAACCACGTCCTGATGACCGGCCCGGCCGCCACTGCCTTCACCGGCGAGATCCTGTTGCCATGACCGCCGAGCTGCTGACCTTCGGCTGCCGCCTCAATTCATATGAATCGGAGGTGATGCGCGCCCTGGTCCCGCCCGGCCAGCTGGTCGTGAACACCTGCGCCGTGACCGCCGAGGCCGAGCGTCAGGCGCGCCAGGCGATCCGCCGTGCCGTCCGCGCCGCGCCCGGCCGGCCAATCACGGTCACCGGCTGCGCCGCCCAGCGCGACCCCGCCGCCTGGCGCGCGCTGCCCGGCGTCACCCGCATCCTGGGCAATGCCGAAAAGCTCCGCCCCGCCAGCTGGACCCATACGGCGGATGCCGTCGCCGATATCATGTCCGCGCCCCCGGTCCCGGCCCGCCCCGTGACCGCGTTCGCCGGCCGCGCCCGCGCGTTCGTGCAGGTCCAGCAGGGCTGCGATCATCGCTGCACCTTCTGCGCGATCCCGTTCGGCCGTGGCCCCAACCGCTCGGTCCCCGAGACCGAAATCCTGGCCCAGGCCCGGTCCCTGCTGGAGGCCGGCTATCAGGAAATCGTCCTGACCGGCGTCGATATCGCCAGCTACGGGATGGATGTGCCCGGCACGCCGCGGCTCGGCACGCTCGCCCGCCGGCTTCTGGCCGCGCTGCCGGACCTGCC
>DAHWDR010000337.1:0-4324 GCA_027330745.1 Acetobacteraceae bacterium
GGCATCGCGGTCCGGAGGGTCCCGGCCGATCATGCCCATGCGTGTGTTAACGGACTACGAACCCACCCGCGCGCCAACCGCGCTCCGCAACTGCCCGCACGCCGCCAGGATCTCCCGCCCGCGCGGCGTCCGCACCGGGGCAGAAAACCCCGCCGCCATCACGATCTCGGAAAACCGCGCGATCGCGGCGGCCGAGGAGGTCTGATAGGCCGATCCCGGCCAGGGATTGAACGGGATCAGATTCACCTTCGCCGGCAGCCCGGCGATCAGCCGTACCAGTTCGCGCGCCTCGGCCAGGCTGTCATTGATCCCGCGCAGCATGACATATTCGAACGTGATCCGCCGCGCGTTGGATGCGCCCGGGTAGCGGCGGCAGGCGGCCAGCAGCTCGGCGATCGGGTATTTCCGGTTCAGCGGGACCAGTTCGTCGCGGAGTTCGTCGCGCACCGCGTGCAGGGAGACCGCGAGGTTCACGCCAAGCTCGGCGCCGGCGCGATCCATCATCGGCACCACGCCAGAGGTGGACAAGGTAATCCGCCGGCGCGACAGCGCGATCCCTTCGTTGTCCATCACGATCGTCATCGCCTTGGCGACGTTGGCGTAGTTATACAGCGGCTCACCCATGCCCATCAGCACGATGGTGGACAACAGCCGCGGCGTCTCGCCTTTCGGGCTGGGCCATTCGCCATAGGAATCGCGCGCCGCCATGAACTGGCCGACAATCTCGGCCGCCCCCAGATTGCGCGTCAGCAGCTGCGTGCCGGTGTGGCAGAAGCGGCACGACAGGGTGCAGCCGACCTGCGAGGACAGGCAGACCGCGCCACGGTCTTCCTGGCGATCGGGGATATAGACCGTCTCGGCTTCCTGGCCGTCGCGGAAGCGGAACAACCATTTCCGGGTCGCGTCGGCGGCGGTCTGCACCACCGCAATCTGCGGCCGGCCGATCACGAAACGTTCCGCCAGTTTCTCGCGCGTGGGTCGCGCGATCGTGCTCATGGCGGCGAAATCCGTGGTGCCCTGGTGATAGACCCAGTGCCAGATCTGGCGGGCGCGCAACGGGGCCTCGCCGATCGCGGTGAGCGCTTCGGTCAGTTCCGCCCGCGACAGGCCGACGATCTCACGCCGGCCATCGGCCAGAACCGCCGGCGGCGGGTCGAACCGCGCGGATTTGGCGAGGATGCGGGTGCGTTCGGCCTCGGTCAGCTCGGCCGTGGCGGTGTTCACCTGGCGGGGCAGGCCTTGCGGATCGCGGCGTGGGCGGCGGAGAATCCGGCCAGGCTGAAATTCAGCGGATGCGCGCCCTTGCCGGGCGGATGCAGCACGGCGGCGGCGCCACGTTCGAACGCGGTCACGGTGGCGTGGCCGTCACGGGCGAAGGCGTCGTGGCCCGAGGTGTAGAAATCCAGGCTGGCGGTGCCGACCATGACCATCGCCCCGGCGCCCTTGGGATAGAGCGGGCCGGCGCTGATCGCGACCTGGTTGCGCCCGGTGGCGCGGTCGGTGACGCTGAGCACCGGGCCGGAACCGCTGATCGGGTCCTGCCCGTCGGTGCGGGTGAAGGCGTAGCAGAGCTTGTCGCGGCCGGTCCCGTGGGTCGCGGCGACCCATTTGCCGAAGGCGCCGAGTTCGGTCGGTGCGGCCGGCGCCGGTTTGGCGGCAAGCGCGGGGCCAGGGAAGATAGCAAGCGCCATGGCCGCAAACGGCGCAAGCCAGGCGAGGGCGCGGGGGCGAAGGGCGTGCATGGACGCTTCCATACGGCGCCAAACGGGACCCGACAAGGCGGGCGCGCGAGTCGGCTCAGGCAAGGCCGAGGAACAGGGCCATGGCGCGGGTGACAGCGAGCAGCAGCGGCGGCGGTACCCGGCCGATCATCTGCCCGATCCGCTCCCGCCGGATCGTCTGGAGCTTGTCGATCTGGATCTGGCATGGGCGGTCCAGCCCGAACCCGGGCCCGATATCGATCCGCAGCAACGGCGCCGCGACCAGGTGGGACGTGATGGGAAGCAGGCTGATCGTGGGGTGGTCCTGGAACAGGTCGGATTGCACGATCAGGGCCGGGCGAGGTTTTCCGAAATCGCCGGGGAGGGCGACGGTTACCAGGTCACCCCGGATCATGCAGGGTTTCCCTGGAAGCGGCTTCCCAGGCGTCGTCCTCGGTGCCGGTTCCGATGGCGGCGATCAGAGCGGATTGACGGCGTGCCTCGGCGGCGAAGCCGGGGGCGGCGCGGTCGGGAACCCAGATCTGGAGCGGGCGTAGGCCGGCGGCACGGAGCGCGGCGCGGCGGCGGGAGACGCGTTCGGCGGTGGATGCGGGCATGGGAAGATCCTCAAAGCGGGACCGATCGCAGTTACATGTAGCGGCGCGACGATGGTGTCAATCCCTCGGCGGCGGTGCGATCGTGTCCCGGATTGGCCCCTTGCGCCGACTCCGCAGCGCGCACACCGGCGTTCCCCTCTGCCCACAAGATCAGCTCTCGCCGCCCGCTTTCCCCTTTTCCCGCGCCCAATCCGGCACCTCGCGGCGGAACCGCGGGGGCCCATGCCGCGCCACCGGCCCCGCCGGCGTGGCCGGCGCGCCGCCGGCGCGCACCGGGCGGTCCGCGAACCGCCCATGCTGGATCAGCCGGTCGTACAGCACCAACGCCCCAGCCACCGCGAGGTTCAACGAAAACCGCGTCGGGATCCGCACGACATGCCGGCACCGAGCCAGCAGCGCCGGCGACAGCCCGGACCGCTCCGGCCCCAGCACATAGGCGGCGGATAACGGGTGGCGGAACGACGGCAGGTCGGGCGCGTCATCCAGCAGCTCCACCCCCACCAGCGCGCATCCGGCGGGGAGCGTCATCGTCGCCAGCGACTCGAACCGCCACAGCGGCACATGCGCCGGCGTGTCCGCCGTGTCCGCCCGCCGTGCCTCCCGCGCATCCCAGCCCGCGCCGACCGTGAAGCAGAACGCAGCCCCGAACGCATGCGCGGTGCGCAGCAGCGCGCCGACATTGGCGGCTTTCGACACCCCCTCCACGCCGATCCCGAAATAGCCCCGCCCGCTGGTGTCCTGCATGGCGGACGGTCTATGCCCCCCTCCATGACCGACGCAACCGACACTCGCCTCGCCGCCCAGTACGAGGCCTATCCATACCCGAAGCGCGACCCGCGCGAGGAAGCCAAGCGGCTGATCGTCGGCAGCCCCGGGCATCTGCGCGAACTCGACCATTTCGTGTTCGGCGCCACCCGCCCGGCGTCACGCCCGCTGCGCGCGCTGTTCGCCGGCGGCGGCACCGGGGACGGGACGATCATGCTGGCGCAGCAACTGGCCCGCGCCTTGCGGCCTGGCTCGGTGACCTGGCTCGATCGTTCCAGCGCGGCGCTGCGCATCGCGCGCGAACGGGCTGCGGTCCGGGGCCTGAGCAATATCGTCTGGGAGCAGCGTTCGCTGCTGGATCTGCCCGGGTCCGGCCTCGGGCCGTTCGACTACATCGATTGCTGCGGCGTCCTGCACCATCTGCCGGACCCGGCGGCGGGGCTGCGCGCGTTGGTTTCGGTGCTGGCGCCGGGGGGCGGGATCGGGCTGATGGTCTATGCGCCGCATGGCCGCACCGGGGTCTATATGGTCCAGGACGCGCTGCGCCTGCTGGCCCCGCCGGATGAGGCCGGGCCAACTCGGATCGAAACAGCGCGGCGACTGCTGCGGCAGCTCCCGGAAACCAACTGGTTCCGCTTCAATCGCAATTTCCAGGACCACGTCACCGGCGGCGACGCCGGCGTTTACGACCTGCTGCTGAACCCGCGCGATCGTGCCTATAGCGTCCCCGCCCTGGCGGAGCTGCTGGCCGAGGCCGGCCTGTCCGTCACCGCCTGGATGGAGCCGCTGCGCTACGACCCCGTCCCCTTGTTGCCCGACCCGAAGCTGCGCGCGCGCGCCGCGGCGCTGGATCCGCTGGCGCGCGCCGCCCTGGCCGAGGCTCTGGCCGGCAACATGGCGATGCACGTGCTGTATTGCCGCCGCAGCGACGAACCCGCCATCCGCGCCGACCCGCTGGCGCCGGACGCCGTGCCGGTGGGGCGGGAGGCACCCGGCCCGGAACTGCATCGCTTCCTGCAACCCGACGGCGGCATGACCCTGGTGATGGACGGGCTGCGGGTGCGCGTGGGGCTGCCCGGCCTGGCGCCGTCGATCCTGGCGCTGGCGGATGGCGAGCGCAGCGTGGCGGAGATCGCGGCGGACTTGGCGGCGCGCGGGGTGAGCGCGGCGGCGTTCGCGCGCGCCTGGGCGGAGATGTTCCCGGCGCTGGAGGCCGCGAATCGGCTGCTGCTGGCGCCGCCG
>DAHWDR010000365.1:0-3913 GCA_027330745.1 Acetobacteraceae bacterium
GCCCAGAGCAGACTTTGCCAGGGCTGCCAGCGGGCAGGGCGGCCGAACCACAGATATTCGGGGGCAATCAGCCGGCCGTGCGCGGCGATGGCGGCGTTCACGCCGCGGGCATAGGCGCGCAGCCGCGCGCGGGCGACGGGCGGCAAGGCGGCATATTGGGCGCGGGCCGCTTGCGCCAGCCCAAGCGTGCGCATCTCGCGGTCCAGCGGCAGGGTCGCCAGGCCGGCCCACGCCGATAGCCGCCCCGCGGCGGCGCGGCGCATCAGGTCCATCTGGAACATCCGCTCGGTCGCGTGGACGTACCCCAGCGCGGCGTCGGCGTCGGCCAGGTTGGCGGCGCGGATGCGCGGGATGCCGTACTGATCGAAGGTGATGGCGACCGGGGCGGACAAGCCGGGGATGGCGGCGGTGGCGTGGCGCGGGGGGAGTGTGCGCCAGAGGGCGAACGCCAGCACCGCGGCGCCCAGGGCCGCAGCGGCGAGGAAGCCGAACAGGACGTTGCGAACCAGGCGAAGCAAGCGGCGCATCGTTGGAGAGTGGCTGGGGCGAGGCCGCGGCGGCAAGGGTCCTGGGGGCCGCGCGCGGGGCAGGCGCCGCAATGGGGACGGAATGCCCCTTGCCAGCGCCGTCCGGACCCGCTACATCTGCCTCAACAATACATTCTCCAACCTTCAGGAGGGTGGCCCTAACCGGCCACCTTTTTTATTGCCCGCGCCCCAGCACGCCCCAGCTGCCGCGGCCGGCCTGGAAATTCGGCTGGCCGCGCTGATCGCCCCCACGCTGCTTGCGATGGGCTACGAACTGGTGCGCGTCGCCGTGCTCGGCCGCGAGCATCCGACGGTGCAGATCATGGCCGATCGTGCCGACGGCAGCCTGATCGCGGTCGAGGATTGCGAGGCCATCAGCCACGCCGTCGGCGCCTTGTTGGACGTGGAAGACCCGCTGCCCGGCGCCTGGAACCTGGAGGTCAGCTCCGCCGGTATCGACCGCCCGCTGACGCGCCCGAAGGATTGGACCCGCTTCGCCGGCCACCTAGCCCGCGCCGAGACGGACATCCCGGTGGACGGGCGCAAGCGCTTCGCCGGCACCGTGTTGGGTGCCTCGGAGACCGAAGCCAGGCTGCGGCTTGACGACGGGCGGGAAGTGGCGCTGCCCTTCGCCGCCCTGCGTCGCGCGCGTCTGGTCCTGACCGACGCGCTGATCGCGGCCACCGCGCCCAGCGCTCCCACGCTCAACTGAACTCTCTGGTCCCGAACCGAGGAACCGCCATGGATACCGCCGTAGCCCGCCCCGAGCTTCTCCTGGTCGCCGACGCCGTCGCGCGCGAGAAGAATATCGAGCGCGACGAGGTGATCGAGGCGATGGAGCAGGCCATCCAGAAGGCCGGCCGCGCCAAATACGGCCACGAGAAGGACATCCGCGCCACCATCGACCGCAAGACCGGCGACGTACGCCTGTCGCGTTGGACCGAGGCGGTGGAAACCGTGGAGAACGAGGAAACCCAGATCCCGGTCCACATCGCCCGCAAGTTCAAGCCCGGGATCGAGATCGGGGAGTTTATCGTCGATCCCCTCCCGCCGATCGATTTCGGCCGCATCGCCGCGCAGACGGCGAAGCAGGTGATCGTGCAGCGGGTGCGCGAATACGAACGCAAGAAGCAGTTCGAGGAGTTCAAGGACCGCGTCGGCGAGATCATCAACGGCGTGGTCAAGCGCACCGAATACGGCAACCTGATGGTGGAGCTCGGCCGCGCCGAGGCGCTGCTGCGCCGCGACGAACTGATCGGCCGCGAGAGCTTCCGCAATGGTGACCGCGTACGTGCCTATATCTACGACGTCCGCGACGAGATGCGTGGCCCGCAGATCTTCCTGTCGCGCACCCATCCCGGGTTCCTCGCCAAGCTGTTCGCGCAGGAAGTGCCGGAAATCTACGACGGCATCATCGAGATCAAGGCGGTCTCACGCGATCCGGGAAGCCGCGCCAAGATGGCGGTGATCAGCCGCGATGCCTCGATCGATCCGGTCGGGGCCTGTGTCGGGATGCGCGGCTCGCGCGTCCAGGCGGTGGTGGCGGAATTGCAAGGCGAGAAGATCGACATCATTCCCTGGTCGCCGCAGGCCGCGACCTTCGTGGTCAACGCGCTGGCGCCGGCGGAAGTCTCCAAAGTGGTGATGGATGAGGAAGCCGGCCGCGTCGAAGTGGTGGTTCCGGAAGACCAGCTCAGCCTGGCGATCGGGCGGCGCGGGCAGAACGTGCGGCTGGCTTCGCAGCTGACCCGCTGGGATATCGATATCCTGACCGAGGCGGAGGAAAGCGAACGCCGCCAGGAAGAGTTCCGCCGTCGCAGCGCCGTGTTCGTGGAAGCGCTGGATGTGGACGACGTGATCGCGGGCCTGCTGGTGACCGAGGATTTCAACTCGATCGAGGAACTGGCGAATATCCCGCTGGAGGAGCTCGCGGATATCGAGGGCTTCGACGAACATATAGCCGGCGAACTGATCCGCCGCGCCGGCGCGTTTCTGGAGCGACGCGACACCGAATTCGGTGAACGCCGCGTGGCACTCGGCGTGACCGACGAGATCGCGGCGATGGAGGTGTTTTCTCCGGCGATGCTGGTGGCGCTGGGGGAGAAGGCGGTGAAGACGCTGGACGACCTGGCCGATCTCGCCTCGGACGAGTTGATCGAAATCGTTGGCGCCGACGCGCTGGACGAAGACACGGCGAACGAGGTCATCATGGCCGCGCGTGCGCATTGGTTTGGCGACGAGGCCGCGCCAATGGAAAACCCGCCTGAAGAAAATCCGAAGGAGCCGGACCACGACGCCTGATCCCGCGACCGACGACGCGCCCGAGGAAGAAACCGGCCCGCTGCGCCGCTGTCTGGTGACGCGCGACCACGCCGAGAGGGCCGCGATGATCCGCTTCGTGGTCTCGCCCGACCGCGTCGTGGTCCCCGATCTGGCCGCACGGCTGCCCGGCCGCGGACTGTGGTTGAGCGCGCGGGCCGATGTGATAGAAACCGCGTGCAAGCGCGGGGCCTTTGCCAGGGCCGCGCGCGCCGCGGTGACAGTGCCGGCCGATCTGCCGGCCCGGCTGCGTCAGGGAATGGAGCGCCGGATCGTCGAGTTCCTGGGGCTGGCCCGCCGCGCGGGCCAGGCCGTCGCCGGCCATGACAAGGCCGGAGAATGGCTGCGGGACGGGCGGGCGGCGCTGGTGGTGCAGGCCTCCGATGGCAGTCCGGAGGAACGGCGGCGGTTCCTGTCCGGCCGGGATATCCCGGTCGTGGCACCGTTGTCGGGCGCCGCGCTGGGCGCGGTGTTCGGCCGCGAGCGCGCGGTGCATGTGGTGGTGGCGTCAGGCCGGCTGGCCGAGGCGCTGCGAACGGAAGCCGGGCGTCTGGCCGGGCTTGTGGGTGAGACGAAGGACGAACAGGCCGGGGGCGCTTCTGCCCCCGTCCCGGACAGGCAAGCGGGCATAGCCCGACAGGCGGGGTAATGAGCGACGGCGGCAAGGATCAGGACGCGGGCAAGAACCGGCTCTCGCTGCGGCCGGCAGGACGGCTGGAGGTCGGGCGCACGGTCGATGCCGGCTCGGTGCGACAAAGCTTCAGCCATGGCCGGTCCAAGGTCGTGCAGGTGGAAGTGCGCAAGAAGCGCGCTGGCGTTGCCCCCGCCGCGCCCTCCTCCACCCCGGGCGGCGGCGCACCGCGCCCGGGCGGCGGACGCCCGCCCGCCGGCCCGATGCGCGCCCTGACCGCGACCGAACTCGCCACCCGCCAGCGCGTGCTGGAGGAACAGCAGAAAGATAACGCCCGGCGCGAGGCGGAGCGGCGCGAGCAGGAGAAAATCTCCATCCTCTCCGCCGCGGAGGAAGCCCGCCGGCGCGAGGAAGAAGCCCGCCGCGCCGCCGAGGC
>DAHWDR010000383.1:0-4010 GCA_027330745.1 Acetobacteraceae bacterium
GTCAGGCGCAGCCGGCGCAAGGCAAGGCTTGCGCCCGGCGGACCGGTCGCCGAATCTAGGTCGCAAGAACCAGGAGGAACTGTCATGCCTCGACGCCTGATCGATATTTCCGTGCCGCTCAAGGCCGGGATCGCCAGCGACCCGCCGCATATGCTGCCGGAGATCACCTATCTCGACCACCATCAGACCGCCGGAGCGATGGCGGAGTATATGGGCGTGCGGGTGGATCAACTGCCTTCGGGCGAATACGCCGCGGTGGAGCAGGTGCGCATCTCCAGCCATAACGGCACCCATCTGGACGCGCCGTATCATTTCTTCTCGACCATGAACCATGCGCTGACGCCGGGCGGGGAACCGTCATGGCGGATCGATGAGGTGCCGCTGGAATGGTGCTACCAGCCGGCGGTGAAGCTGGATTTCCGCCATCTTCCGGACGGGTATGTGGCGACGCCGGGGGATGTGGAGGCGGAACTGCAACGCATCGGCCACAAGCTTGCGCCGCTGGAGATCGTGCTGGTCAACACCGCCGCCGGGACGCGCTATGGCGAGGCCGATTTCATCGATCGCGGCTGCGGGATCGGCAAAGCGGCGACGCTCTGGCTGCTGGAACGCGGGGTGCGTCTGACCGGGACCGACGGGTGGAGCTGGGATGCTCCGTTCAGCCTGACCCGCCAGCGGGTGGCGGCGACCGGCGATGCCGGACTGATCTGGGAAGGCCACCGTGCCGGACGGGAGATCGGCTATTCGCATCTGGAAAAGCTGCACAACCTGGAAGCCCTGCCGTCGGACGGGTTCGAGGTGGTGTGTTTCCCGGTGAAGCTGCACCGCGCCTCGGCGGGGTGGACGCGGGCGGTGGCGATCCTGCCGGGATAGCGACGGTCAGGTCGCGGGCCGGCGGTGCGCGGGGACCGGTTCGATCACTCCTCCCCGTCGCCCCCCGCTTGCCCTCCCCCAGGACCACCACGTCGGCCGACCGTGGCGACGCGCAGCGTGTTGGTGGTGCCGGAATGTCCGAACGGCACGCCGGCGGCGACAATGATCTCCTGGCCCGGCGCCGCGAAGCCTTCGGTCTGGGCGATGCGTGCCGCGCGCGCCACCGCCTCGGACAGGGAATGCGCGTCGGGCGCGACCACCGCGTGCACACCCCAGACCACGGCCAGGCGCCGCGCCGTCACCTCGTGCGGGGTGAAACCGATGATGGCGCTTTCCGGGCGTTCGCGCGCAACCCGCAGCGCGGTGGCGCCGGAAGCGGTGAAAGCGACGATCGCGGCGGCGCCGATCGTGTGACAGATCTGGCGCGCCGCCGCGGCAATGGCGTCGGCGGCGGAGGGTTCGGGGGCGGCGCGGCTCGCCTCGATCATCGCCCGCCAGCCCTGATCCTGTTCCACGCGGGCGAGGATGCGGTCCATGATGTTCACCGCTTCGAACGGATATTGCCCGGCCGCGGTTTCGGCCGACAGCATCACCGCATCGGCGCCGTCGAACACGGCCGTGGCAACGTCGGAGGCTTCGGCGCGGGTCGGCGCCGGGGCGGTAATCATGCTTTCCAGCATCTGCGTCGCCACCACGACCGGCCGGCCGAGGGCGCGGGCGGCGCGGACGATGCGCTTCTGCGCGAGCGGGACTTCCTCGGGCGGTAATTCCACCCCCAGATCGCCGCGGGCGACCATCACGCAGTCCGACAGGCGCAGGATTTCATCCAGGTTTTCCAGCGCCTGGGGTTTTTCCATCTTGGTCATGATCCAGGCGCGCCCATCGGCGAGACGTTTGGCTTCGGCCACGTCCTCCGGCCGCTGCACGAAGGACAGACCGATATAGTTGGCTCCGTGATCCAGCGCGAATGCCAGGTCGATGCGGTCCTTGTCGGTCAGCGCGGGGATCGGCAGGACCATGTCGGGGACGTTCACGCCCTTGCGGTCGGACAAGGGGCCGCCGACCACGACCTCGGTTTCCAGCCCGTCCGGGCGCTTGCGGGTCACGCGCAGGCGAAGCTTGCCGTCGTCCAGCAGCAAGGTCGTGCCGATCGCGGCGGCGGCGATGATCTCGGGGTGCGGCAACGTGACGCGCTGGGCGTTGCCTGGCGTGGGGTTGAGGTCCAGGCGGAACGGCTGGCCGGTCTGCAGATGGACCCGCCCGCCGCCGAACACGCCGACGCGGAGTTTCGGTCCTTGCACATCGGCCAGGATGCCGATCGGGCGGCCGACGCGGGCTTCCAGGTCGCGGATCATGGCAAACCGGGCGGCGTGATCCTCGTGCGTGCCATGGCTGAAATTCAGGCGGAACACGTCGGCGCCGGCATGGAACAGCCGGGCCAGGACGTCCGGTGTGGAACTGGCCGGGCCGATAGTGGCGATGATCTTGGTGCGGCGGCGGCGGCGGATTTTCGGGCTGGCGGGCATCGTGGGTCCTTCGCGCCGGCGCTGCGGGTCAGAACGGCAGTTTCATGCCGGGGGGAAGCGGCAGGCCGGCGGTGAGCTTCTGCATTTCCGCGGCGTTCTCGGCTTCGACCTTGCGCCTGGCATCGGCATGGGCGGCAATGATCAGGTCGCATAACATCTCGGTATCATTTGGATCGACGATCTTCGGGTCCAGCGTCAGGCGGCGCAGCTCACCCTTGCCGCTCAGCACCACCGCGACCAGGCCGGCACCGGCCTCCCCGGTGACTTCCGCGCTCTCCTGGCGGGTCTGCAGCTCGGCCATGCGTTCCTGCATCTGCTGGGCCTGCTTCATCAGGCCGACGAGATTCTTCATTCCGGTGGCTCCGTAAGGTCATCGTCGGGGACGGGATCGGCGGCGATCCCGTAGGCATCGGCGGTGGTGTCGTGGACCGCCTCGATCTTCGCGCCGGGGAAGGCGGCCAGGATGGCGCGGACCAGGGGATGATCCGCTGCCTCGGCGCGGCGGGTCGCGTCCGCGGCGGTGCCTTGTTCGGCCAGGGTGGGTTCGCCCGCCTCGGTAGAGAGCGCAATCGTCCAGCGGGTGCCGGTGGCGTCGAGCAGCGCTGCGGCGAGGCGCGGGGCAAGATCGCGCGGGGCTTCCGGCAGCGGACGCAGCTCGATCACCGGCGGGGCGTACCGGACCAGCTTCACCGAATGCACCAGATGGGCGTGCAGCAAGGCCTCGCGGCGTTCCGCGATCATTGCGACGACGGCTCGGAAATTGGCCGGGACGGGGGCGGCATCGGCGACCGGCGCGCCGTTGGCAACGGCGCGGGCACCGCCGCCGCCATGGGGTATTGCGGCGGCGGGCGACGCGCCGGGGGCGGACGCGCCGGGAGTGGAGGCGCCGGGGGTGGACGCGCTGGCGGTGGTGAGCTGGCGGACCAGCTCACCCGGCGGGGGCAGTTCGGCAACGTGACACAGGCGGATCAGGATCATTTCGGCCGCGGCGCGACGGTCCGGGGCGTATTCGACCTCGGCCACGCCTTTCAGCAGCATCTGCCAGGAGCGGGCCAGGGTGGGGACGGACATCCGGTCCGCGAGCGCCGCGCCGCGCGTGCGTTCGGCTTCCGGAAGTTCGGCGGAATCACGCAAGCCGGGGATGGTTTTCAGCCGCGTCAGCGTATGGATCAGGGCCAGAAGATCGGCCAGCAACAACCCCAGATCCGCGCCGCGTTCATAGGCGCGTTCGGTCAGCGCGAGCGCGGCGGCGGGCTTGCCGGCCAGGACCGCTTCGATCAGCTCGAACACCGCCTCGCGGTCCGCCAGCCCCAGCATATCGGCGACCTGGGCGGCGGCGATCGGGGCGGCGTCGCCCTGGTCGCGCTGGGCGATCGCCTGATCGAGCATCGACAATCCGTCACGCACGGAACCATCGGCGGCGCGGGCGATCAGGTCCAGCGCGGCGGGGTCGGCCGGCACATGTTCCGCGGCGGCGATGCGGGCAAAACATGCCGCCAGTTCCGCCACGCGCACGCGGCGCAGATCGAAGCGCTGGCAGCGCGACAGCACGGTGACCGGGACTTTGCGCAGTTCCGTCGTGGCGAACACGAATTTCACGTGCGGCGGCGG
>DAHWDR010000260.1:0-10077 GCA_027330745.1 Acetobacteraceae bacterium
GCGCTGGCCGGCGCGCTGAAGTTCCAGGGTTCGTTCAGCCTGCAAGCCAAGGGGGACGGTCCCGTGGGCCTGTTACTGGCCGATTGCTCCGATACCGGCGCGCTGCGCGGCTACGCCGGTACCGACGCCGATCGCCTCGCCGCGCTGCTCGCCACCACGCCCACCCCCTCGGCGTCGCAGCTGCTGGGACGCGGCCACCTGGCGTTCACCGTCGATCAGGGGCCGGAGCGGGAGCGCCATCAGGGGATCGTCGCGATCGAGGGCGAGACCCTGGCCGCGATGGCTGGGCATTATTTCGTCACCTCCGAGCAATTCCCCTGCGCGCTGTGGCTCGCCGCCGCTGCCACGCCGCAAGGCTGGCGTGCCGGCGCGCTGATCCTGGAGCGCATCGCCGGCGCCGGCGGCCTTGATCCCGCCCTGTCCGCCACCGCCCAGGACGCGGCCTGGCACACCGCCACCACCCTCGCCGCCACCCTGACGGATGCCGAACTGCTGGACGACGCGCTGCCGCCCGAGACCCTGCTGTGGCGCCTGTTCGGCACCGAGGGGGTGGCCGCCGACCGCGCCCGCGCATTGTCCTTCGGCTGCCGCTGTTCGCGCGCGCGCCTCGCCGGAATCCTTGAGGGCTTCGATGCCGACGATCTCGACCACATGACGGTGGACGGCGACATCGTGATGACCTGCGAGTTCTGCAATCATGATTTCCGTTTCGCGCGTGCCGACACCCAACCGCGCACCGGGCATTGACCGGTCCTGGCCGGTTCCGCATGGTGCGCGCGATTTCAGGACCGGGATAACGCCCATGACGATCCGACTTGCCCGCCGCGCAGTGTTGCTTGTGCCGTTTGCGCTGGCCGCCTGCGGTGGGGAAGAAGCCGCGCCGGTCGCGTATCCGCGGCTGGATTACAGCTATCTGCCGCAGCTGCGCCTGAACGTGGCGCGGGTGGCGATCGAGCAGCATTTCATTCCGTCGGACATCCCGCCCTCGGTCAGCCGGTACGACCCCGCTTCGCCCACCGCGGCGCTGCGCCGCATGGGGGAGGAGCGGCTGGGCGCATTCGGCTCGGCCGGCAAGGCGGTGTACGTGATCACCGACGCGGCGCTGACGCGCGAGGGCGATACGATCACCGGAACCTTCGCGGTACGACTGGAGATTTACACCTCGGCCGGGACCCGCGCCGGGTTCGCCGAGGCGTCGGTATCGCGCCAGATCGCCGGCTCGGTGCACAATCTGTCCGCGACGTTGTATCAGCTGACGCAGCAGATCATGGCGCGGATGAACGTGGAGTTCGAATACCAGGTCCGCCGTGCGTTGGGGACCTGGCTGTTGGCTCCCGGAGCGGCGGCGCAACCGGTGACGGCCGCACCGATCTCGGGCGCACCTGTCCCCCCGGCGTCCGGCCTTGGATCAGGGGCGACGGGGTCAGTTCCGACTGGGTCAGCTCCCACTGGGTCAGCTCCCACTGGATCAGCTCCCACTGGATCAGCTCCCGCTGGGTCAGCGGCACTGGCGCCGATTCCGCTGGTTCCGGTGGCCCCGCCGGTCCTCCCCCCCGGCGCGCACTGAACCGCTGCCGCCGCTCCCCGTGCGAAAGTGGCGCCACGGCGTCGCGGATGTGGCTTGACCACCCCGACAGGCGCGGCCACTTACGGTCCGTATGACCCGCACCGAGATCGATCACCGCCACCCTGAGAAAGCGCATCGGCCCGACCAGCCGATTCAGCGCAAGCCCGCATGGATCCGCGTCAAAGCGCCGACCCACCCGGTGTATCACGAGACCCGCGCGCTGCTGCGCGCGCACCGCCTGTCCACGGTGTGCGAGGAAGCCGCCTGCCCGAACGTGGGCGAGTGCTGGAGCCGCCGCCATGCCACCATGATGATCCTGGGTGAGGTCTGCACCCGTGCCTGCGCGTTCTGCAACGTCGCCACCGGAATTCCCGGTGCGGTCGATGCCGACGAACCGGCCCGCGTCGGTGCCGCGGTGGCGAAGCTGGGGCTGGCGCATGTGGTCATCACCTCGGTCGATCGTGATGACCTGGCGGATGGCGGCGCCACGCATTTCGCCGCCGTGATCGGCGCGATCCGCGCGGCGGCGCCGGCGACCACGATCGAGGTTCTGACGCCGGATTTCCTGCGCAAGCCGGGAGCGGCGGAGCGGGTGGCAGCCGCGCGCCCGGACGTGTTCAACCATAATCTGGAGACGGTCCCCCGGCTTTATCCCGCGATCCGTCCCGGCGCGCGCTACTACCAGTCGCTACGCCTGCTGGACCGGATGAAGACGCTGACGCCCGGCGTGTTCACCAAATCCGGGCTGATGGTGGGGCTGGGGGAATCGCGCGCCGAAATCCTGCAGGTGATGGACGATTTGCGCGTCGCCGACGTGGATTTCCTGACCATCGGCCAGTATCTGCAACCCACCGTGAAACACGCCGGCGTCGATCGCTTTGTCACGCCGGAGGAGTTCACCGAATACGCCGCGCTGGCCCGCGCGCGCGGGTTCCGGATGGTCGCGGCCTCACCGCTTACGCGCAGCTCGTACCACGCCGACGCCGATTTCGCCGCGCTGCGCGCGTGCGCCTGACAGCGGATGCCCACGCACGCCGAACGCCAGGTTCTGCCATACAGCCCGGAACAACTATTCGACCTGGTGGCCGATGTCGCCCGTTACCCCGAGTTCCTGCCGTGGTGCGTCGGCGCGCGCATCCGCTCCCGCACGCCGGAGCTGATTCTGGCCGACCTGACCATCGGCTTCGGCCCGTTCCGCGAGCGCTTCACCAGCCGCGTTGGCCTGGAGCGGCCGGCGCGGGTCAAGGTGGCGTACGAAAACGGTCCGTTCCGCTACCTCAACAATCAATGGGTGTTCGCTCCTGTCCCGGGCGGCACCGAGGTGGATTTCTTCGTCGATTTCGAATTTCGTTCCCGCATCCTGCAAGTTGCGATCGGCGCCGTGTTCAACGAGGCGGTGCGCCGCATGGTGGCCGCGTTCCGCCGCCGCGCCGCGCAGATCTACGGGCCGCCACCGCGCGTGCCCGCGCCGGCCGCTGAAGCCTGAGCCAACGCCGAACCGCGACCCCGTGGGCGGCGCTGCGCACTCCTCGGGTCCGCAGGCAGCGCGGGACCGGATCAGGTGGACTCCCGAGCACTGGCCCCGCTACGCTTGCGGCGAAGCACGCGATCCCGGAGCCCTGACGGATACCCCATGAGCGAATACATCAATATCTGCGAAGTCGGCCCGCGCGACGGGTTGCAAATCGCCAAGACCCGCATGACCACGGACGACAAGATCGCCTGGATCGCCGCCATGGCCGCCGCCGGCGTGCGCGAGATCGAGGTCGGCAGCTTCGTCCCCCCGCGCGTGATCCCGCAGATGGCCGACACCGAGGAAGTGGTCCGGCGCTGCGTCGAGATCCCCGGCCTGACCGTGATCGCCCTGGTGCCGAACCTGCGCGGCGCGCAGAACGCCTACAACGCCGGCGCACACAAGATCAGCACGCCGGTCTCGGTCAGCGAGGGGCATAGCCGCGCCAATCTCAACCGCACCCCCGCCGAGAGCATCGCCGAGATGGGACGGCTGATGGAGTGGGTCAAAGCCCAGCCACGGCGGATGGAGGTGATCGCCGGGGCCTCCACCGCGTTCGGCTGCTCGATCGACGGGGTGGTGCCGACGGCGCAGGTGGTGCGCGTCTGTGCCGTTCTGGCGCAGGCGGGCGTGGACAAGATCATGCTGGCCGACACGGTGGGGTACGGCCATCCGGCGCAGATCAAGGAAGTGGTCCGTGCGGTACGGGGCGCGATCGGCCCGGTACTGTGGGGGTTGCATCTGCACGACACGCTGGGAATGGGGATCGCGAACGCGCTGGCCGGGCTGGAGGAGGGGATTCGGGCGTATGATTCCTGCCTCGGCGGCCTTGGGGGCTGCCCCTACGCGCCGGGGGCGTCCGGCAACGTGGTGACCGAGGACCTGGTGCTCATGCTGGAAAGCATGGGGTTCCGCACCGGGATCGACCTGCCGAAGCTGCTGAAAGCGCGCGCGCTGCTGCATGCCGGGCTGCCGGCGGAGCCGTTGTCCGGACAGATGGCGAAAGCGGGGATTCCGAAGACGTTTCGCGCCGCGGCGTAGTAGGGCGCGTACAGCACTCCTATTCCGAAACAGGAAGCCAAAATCGGCCACCTCAGATTGTTGAAAGTCTCGGTGTCTATCCGTGGTCCGGAGAAGCGTGTCTGGTCGCCACCGCTGATGATCGAAACGCGGAATAGAGTTGGCGTAGTAGCCTGGTTCCAGGGCGCTCCACTACATAATTCAATACGAACGCTACTGCAATGAGAGCAGTCACGGATGCTGCTAGGTTTATCCATGCCGGAGCATCTAGGGCATGGAGGCCAACCTCTATCCGATATCCCATTGGCTGGTGAATGACATAGAGGCTATAAGAGATAGAGCCAAGGAATGCCATCGGCCGAGTGCCTAACACAGGGAGCCGCCCGGCGACGGCAAGAGCAAAAATCAAAAAGAGACTACACTCGATGCCTCGCACCAGAGATCCTTCGGGCGCACACCGTAGCACGAGGCAAAGCACCAGGAGCCAAACGCGCATCCAGGTAAATTGGTCGGCTTTTAGACGATAAAACAGAATTCCAGCGTAAAACAGACTGGCGTAAGGTAGCGCCAGAGCGGTTGAAACCCTCCACGGCACGGCAAGCCCCATTTGCCGCAGGAGACTTGAGAGCGCAAACCCGCCGACCATCCAGGCAAGTCCTATCGACTCAATTCGGTGCCGGCAGCCGCCAATTAAGATGCCGGCCATAAGGCCGTAGAAGCCTAATTCAAAGGACAGCGACCAGTAGGACGGATCGACCAGCGGTACACCGATATAAGACTGTAACATACTCAAGTTAATTAATCCCTGTCCTGCCGTGACGGGTAGACGAGTTGAAGGAAGGAGCAGACCGATTGCTGTGCTGATTGCGACTGCGGCCCAATATGCCGGAAACAAGCGGGCAAAGCGAGACGCGGCAAAGTCGATTACTGTTCGACTGCGATCGACTGTCATGCAGATGACAAAGCCGCTGATAATGAAGAAAAGGTCTACGGCTTGCAGGCCTCGGATGTTGACCGAAAATGGCACGACAGCTGCGATCAGAAGCGGACGTCCCGGCGCCCACAGATGAGAGAACCCGAAAGTTAGATGAAAAATTACGACCCACAAGGCGGCTAGCCCGCGCAGGCCGTCCAGCTCCTTAAGTCGCGGTTCAGCCATCGCGGCACCTTCAGATCCATATTTTTGTTCGTTATATTCTACGCGAGTTATCATAAAGACGCCAGCCTTTTTGCCCTTCTACGCACGGTTCCCGCCGCTGCAATCGTTGCTAGACCGGCAGGTGTTCTCCCGCTCGAACCGGCGTACCAAGTTGTCAACGCAAAGTGGTACACCTCCCCGAAGCCATGGGATTCCCCACCGGGATCGACCTGCCGAAGCTGCTGGAAGCGCGCGCGCTGCTGCATGCCGGGCTGCCGGCCGAGCCGTTGTCGGGACAGATGGCGAAAGCGGGGATTCCGAAGACGTTTCGCGCCGCGGCGTAGCGGACTGCGTCCAGGTCCCGCCGGTGGCTCGCGCCCACCGTGCTGGCGGTTGAAACCACGCGCCGCGCGATCCCCGAATCACCCGGCTGACCGGACCCCCTACCCCGCCATCAACCCCAGCAGCGCCCGCGCCACCTGCCCCGGTGGCCGCTCGCGGTGATACAGCGCCCGGTACGCCCGGTCCGGAAACGCCAGCGCGACCAGCCGCAGCAGCCCCGCCTCGATCCCCGGTGCCGCCACCGCGGCCGAGATCACCGTCGCTCCCAATCCCGCCTCCACCGCCGCGCGTACCGCCTCGTTGGACGGGAGTTCCAGCGCCACCCGCAGCGCGCCAGGGCTGATCCCCCATTGCGCGGACAGCGCGGTTTCAAACGCCGCGCGGGTGCCGGACCCTGCTTCGCGCAGCACCCACTCGGCGGCGGCCAGGCCCGCGGCGTCAGGCGGGATCTCGGCCCACGGATGGTCCTGACCCACCACCAGGACCAAACGGTCGCGCGCCACTTCCTGCCCCAGCAGATCGGGGCGATCCACGGTTCCTTCCACAAACCCCAGTTCGGCCGCGCCGATCGTCAGCGCCTCGGCGACCTCGGCCGTATTGCCCGCGGTCAGGCGGATTTCCACCGCCGGCCAGGCGCGGCGGAATGCAACCAGGTGGCGCGGCAGCCAATAGGCCGCGATGGTCTGGCTGGCATGGACCGTCAGGATGCCGCGGCGCGTCCCGCCGAGTTCCCCCAACATCAGCTCCGCCGCCTGGGCGCGGGCCAGCACGGCGCGCGCCTCCGACAGGAACCCGCGGCCGGCCTCGGTCAGTTCGATCCGCCGGCCGACGCGGTGGAACAGCCGCACGCCGTGCCGCGCTTCCAACCCCGCGATCGCCGCCGAGGCCGCCGATTGCGCCAGGTTCAGCGCACGCGCCGCCGCCGTCATGTGCTGGCGTTCGGCGACCGCGACGAACACGCGCAGCTGATCCAGGGTCAGGCCCGGCATTACCCGGCCGTGACGGCCGCGCGCACGCCCTCCCACCGATCCAGGATCGGGACGATCGCGTCGCCCCCCGCGGCGGGCAGCGCGATCACCACCCGGGCAACGCCGGCGTCCCGCCAGCGCCGCAGCCGGTCGGGATCGGGACGCGGGCCGAAGATGGTGACCGGGACCGCGGCGGGATCGCGCCCGGCCTCGGCCGCCATGGCGCGGAACGCCGGCATGAACGCGGTGACATCGTCGTATTGCGGGCGGGCGGCGTGGGGAATCCAGCCGTCGCCGTAGCGCAGCGCGCGGCGGGCGCCCCAGGGGAAGGCCCCGCCCACGATCACCGGCGGATGCGGCATTTGCACCGGACGGGGATGGGCGATCATCGGCGGCAGGCGGACCAGCTCCCCGGTATATTCGGGGCGGTCCATCGTCCAGATCGCGCGCATCGCCGCGATCCGCTCGCGCATCAGCTTGTGGCGACCCTTGAAGTCGGTGGTGCCGTGATCCGCCATTTCCTCGGCGTTCCAGCCAGCGCCGACGCCGAACAGGAGGCGCCCGCGACTGATCTGGTCCAGGGATGCGACCTGCTTCGCCGTCTGGATCGGGTCGCGCTGCGGCACCAGCGCGACACCGGTGCCGAGTTTCAGGCGTGTGGTGACGGCGGCCGCGGCGGCCAGCGAGACGAACGGGTCCATCACGTCGTAATACTGCTTCGGCAGCTCTCCACCGGACGGGAACGGAGATTGGCGCGATAGCGGGATGTGGGAGTGCTCCGGCGCCCAGACGGACTCGAACCCGCGCGCTTCCAGCAAGGCCCCCAGCGCCGCGGCGGACATGGAATAGTCGGTGAAGAACATCGCCGCGCCGAATTGCATCGGACCCTCCCTGCACTGGATCGGGCGCAGACTGGCTTGGCACGACGTAAAACGCCACCGGGCCATCCCTTGAGCGATTCTACTGGGTCATCCCCTGCGCCCGTTCTTGACACCCACCAAACCCGCCTGTAGCAACCGCCCGCCTTCCGGCAGGGCAACTGGGCCGGAGCGAACATGGGACAGGAACCGGGCAACCCCAAAGCGTTCTCCGAACGCCTGCGGGCCGCCCGCGAACGGCAGGGACTGGATCCCAGGCCAACCCAGCCGGACCCTTCCGGCGCGCCGGACCCGTCCGCACTTGGGATCGGGTTCCGGGTCGCGCTTGATCTGGTCTCCGCGCTGCTGGTGGCCTGCGCGATCGGCTGGGGTCTCGACCGGCTCTTCGGCACCAAGCCGTGGTTCCTGATCGGGTTCGTCCCCCTGGGGGGCGCGGCTGGGGTGCTGAATGTCTGGCGCATGTTCGCGCCCGATTCTAAGGCCCCCGGACCGGATCGCCGCAAGACCCGCCCCGGACCGGGGTGCTGAGAAGGACCACCGCCTTGGCCGCAGGCAAGATCGACGCGCTGAGCCAGTTCGAGCTGCACCCGATGCTCGGCCCTCTCGGCCACATGGGCTTCAGCCAATCGACCCTGATGATGGCGGTCGCCGCCGCAATCACGCTACTGATCCTGGGCGTCGGCATGGCCCCGCGCGCCCGCGTGCCCGGCCGCTTTCAGGCCGCAGCCGAGATGCTCTACGAATTCACCTACAACATGTGCGTGGAAACGATCGGCCCCGAGGGACGGCGCTTCTTCCCGTTCGTGTTCGCCCTGTTCCTGTTCATCCTGATCGGCAACCTGCTCGGCGTATTCCCGTATTTCTTCACCTTTACCAGCCACATCGCCGTAACGCTGGCGCTGACGCTCGCGGTGGTGGTGATGACGACCGTGGTCGGGCTGTATATCCACAAGCTGCATTTCTTCAGCTATTTCGTGCCCCACGGCGTGCCCAAGGCGCTGTTGCCGCTATTGGTGCCGATCGAGATCCTGTCCTACCTCTCGCGCCTGATCTCGTTGTCCGTGCGTCTGTTCGCCAACATGATGGCCGGCCACGTGATGCTGGAAGTGTTCGGCGCCTTCGTCATCATGCTGGGCAGCGCCGGCCTGCTGGGCCTGCTGCCGGCCGGACTCGCGCTTGGCGTCAACACCATCCTGATCGGCTTCGAGCTGCTGGTGGCGGTGCTCCAGGCCTATGTGTTTGCCATCCTCACCTGCATCTACCTGCACGACGCGGTGCATCTGCACTGACGCCGCGCCTTCCCCGCAACCTCTCGACACACCCACCGCCGGCATCGCCGGACGCATGGAAAGGAACTGACTGATGGATCTCGCTTCCGCCAAGGAAATCGGCGCCGGTCTCGCCGTGATCGCGCTCGCCGGCGTGGGCGTCGGCATCGGCAACATCTTCGCCGCGCTGGTCTCCAGCGTGGCGCGGAACCCGGCCTCGCGTGAACGGGTGTTCGGCCTGGCGATCCTGGGCTTCGCGCTGACCGAAGCGGTCGCGCTTTACGCGCTGGTGATCGCGTTCATCATCCTGTTCGTCTGAACGCGCGCGGCCACCCGGCCGCCGCCCGGAGAGAATGATGCGCCGCTTTCCTGCGCTTTTCCCGCTGACCCTTGGGGCTATCGCCGTCGTCACCCTGGCGCCGGCGCCGGCGCTGGCGAAGGGGATGCCGCAGCTGGCCTTCAACAATCCGCTGACGCTCGGTCAGGTGTGGTGGGGCGCCGGCATCTTCGTGGTGTTCCTGCTGCTGCTGTGGCGCTGGGGCCTGCCTCGCGTCGCTTCGGTGTTGGAGGAGCGTGCCGCCTCGATCGCCGCGGATCTTGATGCCGCGCGTGCGGCCAAGACCACAGCCGATCGCACCGCGGCCGAAGTGACCGCGGCCACCGGCGCCGCCCGCGCCGAGGCCCAGGCCGCCATCGCCGCCGCGGTGGATGCCGCCAAAGCCGAGGAAGCCGCCCAGGCCGCGGTGCTGAACGCGCGGCTGGAGGCGCAGCTGTCCCAGGCCGAACGTCAAATCGCCGCCGCCCGCGCCGCCGCCCTGGGCGCGCTGCGCCAAGTGGCCGGGGAGGCCGCGGACAGCGTCGTCACCCGTCTGACCGGCGCCGCGGCGGCGCCAGGACGGATCGATCACGCCGTGGCGGCGGCCCTGTCCGCCCGCGGCCTCGCGGAGGCAACCGGCGCATGAGCGACCCCGGCTTCTTCGGCGACTCCCGCAACTGGGTGGGGATCGCCTTTTTCCTGTTCTTCATCCTGTTTGGCCGCAAAATATGGGGCGCGCTGGCCGGGATGCTGGACGCCCGCGCCGACGCCGTCCGCAAGGAGCTCGAGGAAGCCGCGATCCTGCGACGTGAGGCCGAGGCTCTGCTGGCCGACGCCAAAACCCAGCGTGAGGCAGCGCTGGCGCAGGCCAAATCCCTGATCGAAGGCGCGCGGGCCGAAGCGGCCCGCCTGTCCCAGGCCGCCGCCCTGGAAGCCGAAGCCAGCGCGAAGCGGCGCGAACAAATGGCCCTGGACCGGATCGCCGCGGCCGAGAAGGCCGCAGTGGATGACGTCCGGATGATCGCCGCGGAAGTGGCGACCAGCGCCGCTCGCGCCGTGATCGCCAC
>DAHWDR010000264.1:0-1935 GCA_027330745.1 Acetobacteraceae bacterium
GCCGGCCGCGCCCGGGGCGCAGATCGTCAACCAGGGCCACATCACCGTCGCCGATGCCGGGATCGCGGCGCTGGTCGCGCCATCGGTGGTCAATTCCGGCGTGATCGAGGCGCGGCTGGGCCAGGTGGTGCTGGCCGGGGCCACCCGGTTCGTTCTGGACCTGTATGGCGACGGCCTGGTTTCCATCGACGTGACCGGCGCGGTGCGCGCAACGCCGCACGGTCCGGCGCTGGTGACCAACACCGGCACGATCCTGGCCGCGGGCGGGCGGATCGTGCTGACCGCGCGCGCGGCGGCGGGGCTGGTGCAGGGGCTGATCGCGGCCGGCGGCACGATCGCGGCGCCGACCACGGCGGCGGGCCAGACCGGACAGGTGGTGCTGAGCGGCATCGGCGGGTCGATCGTGGTGGCGGGCGCGCTGCTGGCGGAAGGGACGGCGCCCGGAACCAAGGGCGGCGCGATCGAGGTCGCGGCGTCCGGGGGCGATGTGGCGGTGGCGTCGGGGGCGCGGATCGATACGTCCGGCGCGGCGGGCGGCGGGACCATCGCGGTGGGGACGGATCTGGCGCGGGCGGCGGGCGGGCCCTCGGTGACGCCGCTTGTGCTGTCGCGCAACGTGATCATCGCGCGCGGGGCAACGATCGCGGCGAACGCGACCGGGACCGGCAATGGCGGGCGGGTGACGGTGCTAGCCGCGGACGCCACCGTGATGTCGGGCGAAATCGACGCCGCGGGCGGGCCGATGGGCGGTGCTGGCGGGTTCGTGGAGGTGTCGGGGAACACGCTGGGGTTCGATGGCAGCGTCAATCTCGGCGCGGTGCATGGCGGGCTCGGGACCTTGCTGCTGGACCCGGGGACGCTCGATATCGTCGCCGGGAACAGCGGAGCGGCGAATCTGGATGGTTCGCTGACCCCGTCCGGCTCGATCGTCTATAGAACTGACCACGTGAACTCGACCGACAGCGTCTCGACCGGGGCGATCATCGCCGTTGGCGCAACCGCGAATGTGTTGCTGCAAGCCACTACCCTGATCGATGTGCAGGGCGGATTCTCGATCGCCAACAACCTCACCATGCAGTCGGGCGGCAATCTTCTGGTCGATGCCGGCGTATCGGTGCAGGCGGGCGGCACTCTCTCGCTCGGCGCGGGCATCGCCTTCCCGGCCGGAACGGTCGGGGCGGTGGGATCGCTCGCGCTCGGCACCGGCGCCGGCGCGGCGGCGACCCTGATTGCGTCGACGGTGATCCTGCAAGCCGGCACTGGCGGCGGGATCCAGCTGAACAATGCGGTCATCGACGCCAACACTCTGCTCGACCTTAGCGCCAGTAGCGGTGGGGTCGCGCAGACCAGCGCCGGGGCCATCACGACCGGCGCGCTGCAAAGCGCGCACGGGATCGGCGGCGGCGCTTCGTTGATCGGCACCGGGAATGCCATCGCCGCGATCGGCTCGATTGCGGTCAGCGGCGGGGATCTTGTCCTGCGCGATACCGGATCTCTCGCCGTGACCGGGCCGATTGCGGCCAACAACATATCGCTGAGCGCAGGAACCGGCGGGATCGCGCTGGCCGGCATAGTCAGCACGGGCACGGCCGGGACGCTGGCCCTCGCGACCACGGGCGGGGGCGTGACCGAGGCCGTGAGCCCCGCCGCGCTGAATGTCGGCACCCTGACCGCGATGGGTACCGTAGTGGGCAATGTCGGCCTGCTTAGTGCCGCCAACACGATCAGCACCTTGGGCGGGTTCATCGTCAGCGCCGGATCGCTGCTGCTCGCCGAAGCTCCGGGCGGCAGCCTGACCGTGGCCGGGCCGGTCACGGTGGCGGGGGGCCAGGGCATTGGGCTGGTGGCCGACGTCTTCACCGTATCCGGACTGATCAACGCCGGAACCGGCGTGGTTGGGTTCATTCCAGCCACGCCGAACGGTACGATGAGCCT
>DAHWDR010000407.1:0-1621 GCA_027330745.1 Acetobacteraceae bacterium
CGGCGCGGGTCCGGGTGGCGGGTGAGGTCGATGGTGCGGTGGCCGATCCAGCGCACCGGGCGCAGCGCGCCGCCGGCGGTGCGGAGGAGGTCGCCGGGACGGAGGCGGTCCACCGCGACGGCGCCGGTGAGGGTGGCGAGGCTTGTGCCGGCGGCGAAGCAGGGCGCAACCGCGAATCCCATCACGTTGAGCTCGGTGATGTCGGTTGCAGTCAATGGCTGTTCGACGCCGATAGTACCGGTGGCATCGAAAGAGTCGGCAGGAACATTTTTCGCGCCACCGCTGCTGTTCCCCCAGTCGGCAGGGTCGCTCGACGGGGCGTAGTAGCCCAGGTTGGTTTGGCCGCCATCGATGGAGAAATAGGGCGTCGCCGCGCTGGGGGGACCGAAGACAAGATTGCCGGCGCTGGTGTAGCGATAGAGATCGAGTGTGGTCGGATGCTGATCGAACCCAGCGTCCGAACCCCGTCCAAGGGCGTGGGTGAGCTCGTGCAGTGCCATGCCAACGAAATCACCTTCGTTGGCAATCGCGCGGTTGGCCGTGCTGAAATTCCAGCTAAAACCGCTGAGGTCATTGGTAGAAAACCCGACCTGTCCGTCGAGCGTTGTGCTGCTGGCGGGCAGCAGACCCCATGCCTTCTGCAGGGCTGGGGCGACGAAGAATTCGTTGCCCCCGCTCGGGTCGGTGGTCGGCAGGTTGGCCAGCGCGGTGGTCATGGCGGTGGTGTTGTCGCTGGCGTTGATCTGCTGGAGAGACGCCACTACCGTGCTGTAGTTGACGAAATAGGCTGCCGCGGCTCCGCCCTCTGCCCCATTAGTGACGGAGACCGAGCTGCCGCCGGTCACTGTCCCGTTGGCCGAGATGCTGCCACCGGTGGTGATCTCGCCCCAGCCGACTCCGATATTCACTGTGATGTTGTTCGTTATCAGGCTGTCCAGGATGGACGCGGCGTATTGCAGCGCTGGGGTGAAGCCTGCCGGTGCGTTGCTGACGCTGGAGTCGTCGAAAAGCTGGATATCCATCCGCCCCCCCCCTCGGTTCGGAAATTCCGTTTCCGAAGGCTATATCCGGCCTGGACGGCGATCACATTAATCATACGTAATGCAATGGCGAGATTTCATCGGACGGATAGGCCAGCGCACCCCCCAGCGTCACCGCAAGCACCGCCGGGCGGGAGAGCGCGCCCAGCGCCGCCACCCCCCGCCGGTCCAGCCCCAGCGCGTGGTGTCGTCCCTCTCCATCCCCCACCACCCGGCGATGAACGCCGGGTGGTCCAGCGCGACGCGACCGATCGCGATGTCCGCGACCGCGGCAGTGTCGAGCCGGCGATTGGTGCGGCTGGCGCGGCGGCGCCCCGACCGAGGGGCAGCCGCGCCGACCGAACGGGCCAAGATCGGGGAGACGGGACTTCCGCAGTTTCGCGAGCCGCTTCCCGGCCGGCGGCGCAAGCGGCGGGATGACAGCAGGTCCGGCGCGGCGCCCCCCCGTTACGGGATCAGCACCGTGCTGCCGGTGGTGGCGCGGCTTTCCAGCGCGATATGCGCCGCCGCCGCCTCGGCCAGCGGGAAGCTCTGGTTGACCGCGATCTTCACCGCGCCCGACGCCACCACGTCGAACAGGT
>DAHWDR010000277.1:0-4124 GCA_027330745.1 Acetobacteraceae bacterium
GAGCTCGAACGCCAGGTCCGGTCCCAGCATCGCGGCGATGCGGGCGCGCACCCGCGCCGGTTCCTTCTCGGCCTCGGGGTCGGCGTCCCAGCCGAGCTGGAAATCGATCCGCCACACCCGATCCGGCTGACGATGCAGCAGTACCGACCCGCCGGGGTGGAAGGACGGTTCGAACCAGAAGCGACGGATCGGCGGATAATCCGCGTCCATCACGATATCGGCGATCAGGAATCGGTCGCGAAACACCTGGCCGATGAAATCCAGCCCCAGCGCGGCGCGCACCGTGCTGCGCGCGCCGTCGCACGCCAGCAGCCAGGCGGCGGTGATCCGATACGGGCCTTCCGGCGTGTCCACTGTCAGCGCGACACCGTCCGCCGCGGCCTGGACCGCCGTGACGCGATGCTTCCAGCGCAACTCCACCAACCCGGAGGCGCGACAGGCATCGACCAGGTATTCTTCCACATAGTATTGTTGCAGATTGATGAAGGCCGGAAAGGCGTGGCCCGCTTCCGGCAACAGGTCGAATTCGTACACTTGGCGGTCGCGGAACAGCACCTCGCCGCGGTTCCAGGTCACGCCCTGGTCCAGCATCCGCGCGCCGACGCCCAGACGGTCGAATATTTCCAACGACCGCTTGGCCATGCAGATCGCGCGCGATCCGGTGCTGACGCTGTCATCCTCGTCCAGCACCACCGAGGCCACGCCGCGCCGCGCCAGGTCCAGTGCCGCGGTCAGCCCCACCATCCCCCCGCCCACAATCACCACCGGCGCCACGCCATCCGCCGGTCGCGGCGCGGCGGGATAGATGAGGTAGCGGTAGGGCACCGCGCTCAGCCCTCCAGCGCCGCCCACATCTCCCGGTCGCGCGCGGCGGTCCAGATGCGCGGGCGGTCGATGCCGGTCGCTTCATCATAGGCACGCGAGACGTTGAACGGCATGCAGTGCTGGAAGATCGCCCAGGCGCCGAAGCGCGGCGTCATCGCGTCCACCGTCGCGCGGTAGATATCGCGCAACCCCCTGCCCTTCGCTACGCCGTCCTTCACCAGGCCGAACAGAGTGGAGGTGAACGCATCGGTATCGGCGAAACCCTGTTCCACATCGGCCTTGGTGATCAGCGCCCGGCCGCGCCCGGGCACCATTTTCTCGGCGCCCAGTTCGCGCAGGCGCCGCAAGGTTTCCGGCCAGTCGGTGAAATGCGCATCGCCGCAATAGGGGGTGGCGCCGAATTCCACCGTATCGCCGGCGAACAGAACTTTTTCCTTCGGCAACCACACCACGGTATCGCCCATGGTATGGGCGCGGCCGATCTGAATGATCTGCGCCTCGCGCTCTCCCAGCCACAGGGACATCCGGCCGTGGAAGGTCAGGGTCGGCCAAGTCAGGCCCGGGATGCTCTCGCGGCCGCGGAACAGGCGGGGAAAGCGGCCGATCTCGCTGTCCATGTCGGCCTGGCCGCGTTCGACGATCAGTTCGCGGGTGATATCGGAGCAGATGATTTCCTGCGCCGGATAGCCGGACGCGCCGAGGACGCGCACCGCATGGTAATGGGACAGAATGACTCGGTTCACCTTGCGGTGCGTCACCCTGGCGATGCGCGCCTGCACGTCCGCCGCCATCGCCGGCGTGGCCTGGGCATCGACCACCGCGACGCCATCCGGCCCCACGATCACGCCGGAATTCGGATCACCCTCGGCGGTATAGGCGTACAGCCCCGGCCCCAGTTCGTCGAACGAAACGGTCTTCTCACCCAGATCGGCGGAGGACGCAAAATTTGCCATGGTCACGGCTCCCTTGGTGCCAGCGCGACATTGTCATAGACGCCCACGCCCTGCAGCAGCATGAACTTGCACGCCCCGCCATCCACCCCACGGACGATATGGGCGGTCTTCGGCGCCACTTCGCAGCGCTGCCCAGGCGCCAGCCGGAACAGCGCGCGCGGGGCGCGGGTTTCCACCTCCATCGGTCCTTCCAGGCAGACGAAACTGTCGGTGATAGCCGAATGGTAGTGCCACGGCACGCATTCCCCGGGCGCCAGGGTCAAGACCGAGGCGCGCATATCCGCCCCCTCCATCACCCGATCATAACCGGCGATCGCCAGCCGCATCGTGGTCTTGCCCTGTTCCATGGCCGCCTCCTGCGCGCGCAGCATACAGGCTGCGGTCAGGCCACGTCCAATTCCGGCTGCACCACGCCCAACAGGCGGGCTTGCAACGCCGGGTCCGCTTCCAGGGCGCGCGCGCTGCCTTCGAACGCCACCTGGCCGTTGACCAGCACCACGGCGCGATCCACCAGCGACAACACGGTCTCGGCATGGTGTTCCACGATCACCATCGCCACTCTGCCACGCAGGCGGTCCAGCGCCGCCATCACTTCCTGCACGATCGCCGGGGCCAGGCCCTCAAACGGTTCGTCCAGCAGGATCAGTTTTGCCGGCACCATCAGCGCGCGCGCGATCGCCAGCATCTGGCGTTCCCCGCCGGACAGGCTTTCCGCCTGGGAGCGCGCCAGCAGCCGCAGTTTCGGGAACAGGTCGTATGCTTCGTCCAGGCTGGCCCCGCCTGGCCGCGCGGCGATACGCAGATTGTCCACCACGCTGAGATTCGGGAACAACCGCCGCCCCTCCGGGACCAGCGAGATGCCGCGGCGGTTGATCTCATAACTCGGCGCGGCGGTGATCGGCGCGTCGGCGAAGCGGATGGTGCCGGCGGAGGCGCGCACCGTGCCGGTCAGGGTCCGCAGCAGGGTGGTCTTGCCGACGCCGTTGCGACCCAGCAGCGCCACCGCCTCGCCCGCGCCGATCACCAGATCGACCCCGTCCAGCACCCGGCTGCCGCCGTAGCCCGCGACCACGCCGCGCGCGTCCAGCAACACCGGGCCGATCGCGGTCGTCTTGGCCTGCGCCCGCGCCGGCGGGCTGCCATGCGCGGTGCCGAGATAGGCCGAGATCACTTCCGGATTGCGCGCAACTTCGGCCGGCTTGCCATCGGCAATCAGGCGGCCCTGGTGCAGCACGGTGATGCGATCGGACAGCGCCAGCACGCGGTCGATATCATGCTCGATCAGCAGCACCGCGTGGGTTTCGGCCAGATCGCGGATCAACTTCGCCACCACCACGCGATCGGCCTCGGCCAGGCCTGCCAGCGGCTCATCCAACAGCAGCAGCTTGGCTTCGGTGGCCAGGGTGACAGCGATTTCCAGCAGCCGCTGTGCGCCATGCGCCAGATTGGCGCAGGTCTCGCCGGCGCGATCCGCCAGACCGACGGCATCCAGCAGCGACCAGGTGCGGTCATTGACCGCCGTCATCTTATACGCGTCGCGCCACAAGCTGCCGCGGCCGGGATCATGCGCCTGCACCGCGATCCGGACATTTTCGAACGCGGTCAGGCCGCGGAACACGCTTATGATCTGGAACGACCGCCCCAGACCCAGCCGCACCCGCCGATCCACCGGCAGGCGCGTGATGTCCTGGTCCTGGAACCGGATCACGCCCGCGTTGGGCGCCAGCATTCCGGTCAGCATGTTGAACAAGGTGGTCTTACCGGCGCCGTTCGGGCCGATGAAGCTGTGCAGTTGGAACGGGAACACGTCCAGCTTGATATCGTTTGCTGTCACCAACGAACCGAACCGCTTATGCAGCCCGGTCACCGACAGGATCGGCCGGGTCGGGTCCAGCGCCAGCCGGTCTTCGTGCCAGGGCGCGATCACCGCCGGACGCGGCGGGATGCCAGGGCGGGTCAAGGTCCAGCGGGAGCGGCCCAGCACGCGCTGCACCGCGCCGATGATGCCCTCGGGCGAGGCAAGCGCGAACACCAGGATGATCGGCGCGAACAGCAGCCACCATTCCTGCCACAACGCCGACAGCCGGTCTTCCAGGATCACGAACGCGATGGCGCCGAACAGCGGCCCCAGGAACTGATGCACACCGCCCAGCACCGTCATCAGCAACGCATCGCCCGCGTGCTGCCAGCCGAGGTTATCGGCATAAACCCCGCGCAGCAGCAGCGTCAGCAGCCCCCCGGCGAAGCCGAGGAACCCGCCCATCAGCACGAAGGCCACCAGCTTGATACGATACGGATTATAGCCCAGGCTGCGCACCCGCTGTTCGTTTTCCCGCAGCGCTTGCA
>DAHWDR010000001.1:0-1942 GCA_027330745.1 Acetobacteraceae bacterium
CTCGATACCGGCAAGCTCTTCCCCGAAACCCTCGCCTATCGGGACCGGCTGGTGGCGCGCTTCGGCCTGCGGGACGTGCGCGCCGCCCGCCCCGACCCGGCCGCCGATCCCGCCGGCACGCTCTGGCGGGATGACCCGGACACCTGCTGCGCGCTGCGCAAGGTGGCCCCGCTCGAGGCGGCGCTGGCGCCCTTCGATGCCTGGATCAGCGGGCGCAAGCGCTTCCACGGCGGCGAGCGCAGCACGCTGCCCCCGGTGGAGTTCGGCGCCGACTGGCGGATCCGGATCAATCCGCTGGCCAGCTGGTCGGCCGCCGAGATCGCCACCTGCTTCGCCGCAAACGATCTGCCGGCGCATCCGCTGCTCGCGCGCGGCTACCGCTCGATCGGCTGCGCGCCCTGCACCCGCCCGGTCCGCGAGGGCGACGCCCCCCGCGCCGGCCGCTGGGCGGGGCTGGCCAAGACCGAATGCGGCATCCACCGCTCCCCCGCCTTCCGTCATCAGGTGCCGGCATGACCACACTCTCCCGCAACGAGACCATCAAGGCCGAAAGCCGCGGCCTGCGCGGCACCATCGCCGAGGGGCTGGACGACGCGGTCACCGGCGCGCTGGCCGAGGACGACACCCAGCTCACCAAGTTCCACGGCATCTACCAGCAGGATGACCGCGACCTGCGCGCCGAGCGGATGAAGACACGGATGGAGAAGGCGTTCAGCTTCATGGCCCGGCTGCGGGTCCCGGGTGGCGTGCTGACGCCGGCACAGTTCCTGGCGATGGCGCGGCTGGCAACGGAGCGCGGCAACGCCACGCTGCGGCTGACCACGCGGCAGACGATCCAGTTCCATGGCATCATCAAATCCAACCTGCGCCCGGCGATCCGCGCCATCCATGCGGCGATGCTGGACACCATCGCCGCCTGCGGCGATGTCAACCGCAACGTCATCGCCACGCCCAATCCGGCCAGTGCGATCCATGGCGCGGTGCTGGCCACCGCGCGCGCGCTGAGTGAGCATCTGCTGCCGCGCACGCGGGCCTGGCACGATCTGTTCATCGACGGCACGCCGGCTCCCCCGGCGGCGGAGGCCGAACCGATCCTCGGCGCCACCTATCTGCCCCGCAAGTTCAAGATCGCGCTGGCGATCCCGCCCTACAACGATGTCGATGTGTTCGCCCACGAGCTCGGGCTGATCGCGCTCGCCGAAGGCGGCCGGCTGGCCGGGTTCAACGTGGTGGTGGGCGGCGGCATGGGCATGACCCATGGCGAGCCGGACACGTTCCCCCGCACCGGCGACCTGCTGGGATTCTGCACGCCGGATCAGGTGCTGGCGGTGGCCGAGCAGGTGGTGACGGTGCAGCGCGACTGGGGCGACCGCGCCGACCGCAAGCACGCAAGGCTGAAATACACCATCGAACGCCGCGGCCTGGCCGCCTTCCGCGCCGAGCTGGAACGCCGGCTCGGCTTCACCCTGGCGCCGGCGCGGGCGTTCGCCTTCACCCGCTCGGGGGACCCCGACGGCTGGTTCCAGGGCGCGGACGGGCGGTGGAATTACCTGCTGTTCGTGGAGAACGGGCGGATCGGCGGCGCGCTGCTCGACCGGCTGCATCGGGTGGCGGAGGCCCATGCCGGGCGCTTCATCCTGACGCCGAATCAGAATCTGCTGATCGCGGATGTGCCGCCCGACCGCCGTGCCGCGATCGCGGCGCTGCTCGATACCCAGGCGCCCTCGGCCCTGCGCCGCAACGCCATGGCCTGCGTCGCCCTGCCCACCTGCGGGCTGGCGCTGGCGGAAAGCGAGCGCGCCCTGCCCGGGCTGATCGACGCGCTGGAGGCGGACCTCGTCGCCGCCGGGCTCGGAGAAGATGAAATCACCATCCGCATGACCGGCTGCCCGAACGGCTGCGCGCGGCCCTACCTCGCCGAGATCGGCCTGGTCGGCGTGCG
>DAHWDR010000003.1:0-9273 GCA_027330745.1 Acetobacteraceae bacterium
TCGGCAGAAGGCGCAGCACCTCGCGGGCTGCCCTCGCCGTGGACGTGCTGGCTGCGACCCCGCTGGTGTCCGCCACCACGCTGGCGCGCACGATCAGCATGTCGGTCAAATGCGCGACCGAGCTGCTCGATCGGTTCGTCGCGACGGAGGTGGCCGTCGAGGTGACACACCGCTCGGCGCGGCGGCTCTTCGGTCTGGCCGGACTTGCCCCGCTGCGGGACGTGGTCCGGCCGCCGTACCGGCCCGATCCTGACCGGGGACCGGGTCGACCTCGGCACGAGACCATCGAAGATGACGCCGCGACCGAGGTGCCGTCGTTGCCGCCCCTGTCACCCATCGCGCGGCCAGGCCTGGACTACGGCGCCCTCGAAGAGGCCATGGCGCACGTCGATGCGGTGGTCAGGCGCGCCCGAGTTTCGCTCAGCTGCCTGACGCCGAACGGCGATCGCCCAGCACCGGCATCGTCAGAGGCACCGAGTCGGGGTCACGCCATAGAACGGGCAGGATAGCACGGTTCGTGGCACGAACCAGGAACCGGAATTTCCGTCATAGATGGCTGCCGGGCAGGGTCGCGTTCATAAACAGGGACTTCGACCGCCAAGAGTAAACCACATAGGTGAGCGGGATGACTGCGCCAAAGAATACGCCGAACAGGGCCAGTGGAACGACGTTGCCTTGCAACAGCGCGATCAACCCAAAGACGTACAGGACTAGCGCCATGGTCGAAGTCCAGATCAAGAGATAGAGCAGATATAGTTCGTATTCAACACGGATACCACCGTGCACTTTCTCGACTTGGGAAGCTCCCTTACGGCAGGGCGCGAGAGGATTCCAGTTGCTCATAGCGCGTTCTGCTCGGAAATGACCCTTCCTTCACGGACCTCAATGCCGGTGGCACCCCGACTCTCAAGGTTGCGCGCCATCCTACGACAGACCTCTTCCTTGTCCGCGTCCGATGCATACGCGATTGTGACGTCCGACCGGATCCAACTCGGGAAATTCATCGCGCGGTGTCCAGTTCGACGTGCGCCCGATTATTGATCGGCACTGAACAGGGGCCCCTCTCGATGGCCGCGCATCACATTGATTTCGTACGGCAAATTCGTTTGGGATGGGGTCCGGATCGGTGTCGATCGGGACCCCGGCTGGTGGTCAGTTATTTCGTAACTGCCCAGGTCTCCGGCGGTGGCCTGTGGGAAGCTCGGTGCGGATGTGTGGGTCTCCGGTAGCCTCGTCGCAGATTTTGATTGACACGGCGCGGTGCGACCAATTCCAAGGAACCGGTGGATTCCACCGTGCTCAACGACCTGTCGAAGGACGAACTCATTGCGCTGCTTCTGGCGCAAGGGGTACGCCTTGCCGAGCAGGACAGGCGGCTTGCTGAGTTGGAACGCCGGCTTGGGCTGAACAGCAGCAACAGCGGCAAGCCGCCGTCCAGCGACGAGCTGGCGAAGCCGGTCCGGGTCAGCAGCCTGCGCGCGCCATCGGGCAAGAAGCCCGGCGGAGCGGGATGCGCGCATAATGAAAATACGGCAGAAAATCTCCGGCGGCTTCCGCTGCGACGGCGGGGCACAGGACTTCGCCGTGGTCCGCTCGGTGCTCTCGACGGCCAGGAAGCAGGGCTGGGATATCCTCCAGACGCTGAACGCCGACCCGGAGCGCCTGATCGCCGACCTCCGGGCGGTTTGATCGCCCCGGAGACCTGGGCAGTTACCGGTATTCCAACAAGTTCATTGTCTTATTGCAGATAGGCCGCGGCGTCTCGTTTGGGTACTGAATCGCGGTAGGGACGCGCATCATTGCGCGCCTCTACCGCGATTGACCCGCAATCAGCGGACTCGTCCTGGGCGACGAGGTGTATCACAAGCTCATGCATCCGGCGCGCCGACCAGCGGTAACCGCATCGCACCCCCGCCAGGGCGAATTTGGCGTACCTGATCGCGTCGTGCTGCTCGCCAAATCCCTGGAGCGCCTGCTGTTGGTCAGCGGGCGCCGGGATTCCGCTCAGCCCCGGGGCCGGCCGCTCCGGCCGACCCCTCCGGCACCAAGCGGTGTCCGAAGACACGGCCGGCAAGAATGTGAACGTGGAAATGGGGCACTTCCTGGCTGGCATCAGCGCCGGCATTCGCGATGATCCGATAACCCGGTGCCTCCAGTCCCAGCTGGCGTGCCACAGAGCCCACCGCGCGAAAAAATCCGGCAATCTCTTCGGCCTCCGCCCGCGCCGAGAAATCGGCCATCGACACATAGGCCCGTCGAGGAATGACCAGCACATGCACCGGCGCCTGCGGGTTGATGTCGTGGAACGCCAGCGCAAAGGCGTCCTCCATCACCTTCCAGCACGGGAGCTCGCCACGCAGAATGCGGGCGAAGATGTTGCGATCATCGTAGGGATCGCGCGCACCCACGGGCATGTCCGTCTCCTTTCGCCTCGGCGCGCCGGCGCCCGCGCTAGGCCGGGGTCACGACCGCGCGCCGAGCTTCCGCCGCCGTCTCCCGGATGCCGATGTAATCCCGAGTGAGCGGCACCGCATCGACGGACCTGGCAAGCTGCAACTGGAACACCATCAGGCCGTCATGGCGGAAGCTCATCTCGCTGGCTGCCAGGTAGAACAGCCACATCCGGCAGAACCGTTCCCCGTATTTCTCGCGGATCGCGTCGAGATTGGCGCTAAACCGCACGCGCCAGTGCCGCAGGGTCTCGGCATAATGCAGGCGCAGGATTTCGATATCCGTCACCCACAGGCCAGCGCGTTCGACCGCCGGCAGCACCTCCGACAGCGCCGGCACATAGCCGCCGGGGAAGATGTATTTGCGGATCCAGGCGCCGGTCACGCCCGGGCCGTCCATCCGGCCGATGGAATGGATCACCGCCACCCCGTCCTCGGCCAGCAGGCCGGCGATCTTGTCGAAGAACGCCTGGTAGTATGGCGTTCCGACATGCTCGAACATGCCGACTGAGACGATCCGGTCGAACTTTCCCGTCAGCGCGCGATAATCCTCCAACGCGAAACTGATCCGATGATCCAGTTCCGCGGCCTCGGCACGCCGCCGCGCGACAGCCAGCTGTTCGGCCGACAGGGTAATCCCGGTCACCTGGCCCTGCCCGACGCGCGCCAGGGTCAGCGCAAGCCCGCCCCAGCCGCAGCCAATATCCAGCACGCGCTGGCCCGCCCGTAGCAGCAGCTTCGCGGCGAGATGGGCCTTCTTGGCCTCCTGCGCCTGCTCCAACGTGAGATCCGGGGTCGAGAAGTAGGCGCAGGAATACTGCCGGTCCGCATCGAGGAAGTTGAAATAGAGCACATCCGACAGATCGTAATGCGCCACCACGTTGCGCCGCGCCCGCGCTCCGGAATTGGCCTGCTGCAACCGGTGCAGCAGCGCGCGCAGGCCCCGCGCAAGCAGATTCCGCCGGGACGGGCCACCGGTATTGCGCAGGCCGATCTCGAGCAGATCCTCAAGCCGCCCCTGCTCGATTGTGAGCGCCCCATCCATATACGCTTCGCCGACATAGAGATCGGGCTGGAACGCGATCTTCCAGGCGGTGCGGTGGTCCCGCAGCCGCACCACCACATCGAGATGCGGCGCATCGGGTGGGACAGTGCCGAAGGTGTGCTCGCGCGGACCGGGACCGAGCACCGTCAACTGCCCGACCCGAATCCGGCGAGACAATGTGCGTTCCAGCCATGTCCCACCGCCGCGCGGCGCGTCAGGCGTCGCGGTCATTCTCACCCTCCGTGGGTCCGGCTTTCCCGACGAGACCGATGTTGGCCTGATCGAGCCACATCTCGATCAGGCGGTGCTGCAATGCCATCAGCGAATCAATCCGATGCGCCATCCATTCCCCGCTCACCGCCACCGCTTCGGCCGGTGTGGCGCAGGTCATCAGGCGTTGCCCCAGATCCCGCTCTGCCTTGCGCATGCGCTCCATCTGCTCGACCCAACCGCGGGCTGCCTCGTCGATGCGATGCACAACGTCGTTGCAGTGTATGGCGCCGCTGGCTGGCGCGCCGCCCGGGATCGGCCCGGTCGATCGTTCGGAGTTCCTGACGGGCATGGCATTCCTCATAGCGCCGCGCATCGGCGCGCTCCCCGAACCTGGTCGACCTGCTGCGGGGGCGCGGCGCCCCCGGCGGCGTGGCGGAGGTCGTGTAGCGTGTCTTCGATCCGGGCGAATTCGTCGGCAATCATGTCCAGTCTCGCCGCGCCCGCTTCCGTTGTGTCCGCCGTGCTGCCCTGGTGCTGCCGGGCCGTTGTCATCGCCATCCGACAGGCTGTGATCGCCGCATCGAGTTCCGCGTCCAGCACCGCAGCAAACCCGCCGATCGCCGCGTCGAGGCCCTGGCGCAACGACCAGCGCAGCGCCTCGACGTTGCGCACGGTCAGCGCTCCCGCCTCGACCCGCAACCGGCGCTGCGCGCGACGTCGCCGCACCCCGCCCGGCAGAAATCGTTCGACCCAGCCGGCGGCAATTCCGGCCAAGGTCTCCGTCCGCCCGTCGGTGCGCCAGGCGGCGAGAAGCGGCAAGTCCGCGAGAGCCGCTTCCCCCGCGACCATGCCGGAAATCTCCATGGCACTGGCAGCGTTGCGACGGACCGCCGCGATCAGCCGGGCGATCCGTTCCTGGTGGCGGCGCAAGTCCTCCGCCATCGCGCGCTGAACCACCGCGGTCGCCGTGGCCGCGGCGGGAGCAAGATACTCGGGCACCCGGGCCGCCAGGCACTGCCGCATGGCCGTCATCGTCGCGCCCCCGCGCAGCAATTCCACCAAGGTCTGGTCCAGTTGCCGACCGATCTGTTCGCCCGCGCTGGCGGCTTGCCGCTCTATCAGCGCGTGCAACCGGGTGCGGTCGCCGACAATCCGATCGGCCGCGTTGGTTCGCTCGGCGGCCAATCCGGCGATGCCGGCATCAAAATCGGCAATCCGCTGCTCCAACTCGGCCAGTGGCAGTCGGCAGGCCCGGGCCGCAATCTCCGCATCCAGCCGCAGCACCGCCACCATCTCGGCCGCCTTGCCGGCGACCGCGGCCGCCAGCACGGCCGGCCCATCGGTGGCGAGCAGCGTCAGCAATCCCTGTTCCAGTGCCGGCACACCGCTTAGCTCCAGTGCAGTCGGATCCTCATCTTGGAGGGCACGCAGGGCCGTCCGGGCCGAGATCGGAAAAATCTCCGTCTCGGCCGGCAGGCCCGCCTGCTCGGCGAGCACCCGGCGGAGGAACCGCAGCGTGACGTCGCGCTCCGCCGGTTCCTGCGTATCGACCTTGTTGAGCACGACGATGACGCGCGCGGCTGTCGCCCGCACCTGGGCCAGATAGGCAAGCTCAGCCTCGGTGATCGGCGGATCGGGGGAAACGACGAACAACGCCAAATCGCACTCGGGCAGCGCCGCGATGGCGGCCTCGGTATTGTGGCGGAGGGTGGAGCCAATGCCGGGTGTATCCAGCAGCACCACCCCGCGCGCGAGCAGTGGCGCCGGCAGCCGCGCCTCGACTTGCCGCAGGCCAAACAGGTTGGCCGGATTACCCTCCTCCGTGACCAAGGTGGCAAGCCCGGCGCGCAGACCGTCTAGATCTGCCGACGAGCGTTCAATGTGCTTGCCGTCGAGAAATTCAAGCCGCAGCAGCGGCGGGCCGGCGCTCAGTACCGTGGTGATGGCGGTCAGCGGCACCACGCCCATGGGCAGCACCGGGATGCCGAGCAGGGCATTGAGCAGCGAGCTCTTGCCGCGTTTGAACTGCCCTACCACCGCGACCTGCAGCCGCGCGGTGGCAAGCCGCGCGGCCAGACCCCGCAGGCGGTCGCGCGTGGCCGCCTGCGCGTCCGGCGGCTCCAGCTGACAGGCTAACGCCTGTCCGATCAGGGCCGCAACTGCCTCCACCCGGGCGGGCATGCCCGCCTCCGCTGCCTCGGTCGTCATGGGTGCGACCGCGTGTCAGATGGCGTCGCTACGCAGCGGCAATAGATGGCGCAACCGGTCGAGGGCCCGGCTCGCAATCGCGGTATGGCGCGCAAGTCGCTCCCGTCGCGTCAACACGGCTTCAAGCCACGCGACGCGTATCGCATCGATTCGCGGTTCGGCCCGCTCGCCCCCGACGTCGCACAGGCGGTCGAGCAGATCGATCGCCTTGTTCCAGTACCAAGCGGCGGTGTCCGGCCGTGGCGCCGCCCGCGCGCCGAGTGTCAGAAGGTCCGCGGTGGCTGTGGCAATCTCGATCTGGAACGCGGGCACGTCGAACGTCCCGTTCTCGGGAATGTCGAACGTACCCTTCGCGCCGCTGCCGGCGACAAGGCGGCCGAGCAGCACCCGCGCGGCCTCCCGGACCTCCCGGAGCCCGCCGAGCCACGCTGCGCCGGCCGGAACCGCGCCGAAATCTAACGTCACCCGTGGTACGATCTCATCCCTCACCGCAGCGGCGAGAACCTCGGCCCGCAGGGCATCGAGCCGATCCTGGGTGCCGACGATCCGCGGCGCGAACGGCTTCAGGCGCTGGCGGAAGCTTGCCGGCATGCGGTCGTTGATCGGGATCACAAAGCGGCGAATCACCGGTGAGGCGGCGCCGGGGCTGTCGGAGTGCGGTTCGCCGGCCAACAACGCGACGAACGACATGATACAAAGCTTGCCGCGCCGCGGGTCACCGATGCCCTTCACCAGCTCGACCCGTTGGTACAGCTGCTCCAGTCGCAGATCCACTGTCATTGCGGTGCTCCGTGGTTCGGTGACGTCGGGAGGGGAAGCCGACCCGCGCGCAAGAGGCCGGCGTGGCCGCGCATGCCCGGCCGACGAACGGCGCGGACGTGCCACAAACCGCGAGACGGTGCCGCCCGCATGGCGCCGGCGGCCCGGCCTGGTATAGTCTGGAAAAGCCACGGCACGACACCTCCCATCGCGTGGGCGCGACAGGGGTCATCAGCCTTGCGGCGGTTCACGGGGAACCCCATCCCCGGCGTGACGGAACCCCACGGTGGCGCCGGAGAACCGGCACTGGAGACGATCACTGCCACGAGAGAATAGGCACCGGTGGAACCGCCCGCAAGTGCCACAGACGAAGCATTTCGGCCAGTTGTCTCGCATCGCAACATCAGCGGGGTTCCTTGCCGGGTGGCGTGATATCGGGCGCGACGCCAAGCCGCGCCGCAACCCGGCCAAGCACGCGACGCCCTGCCTCTGTCATAATGACATTCGAACGGCCTGTTTCCGTCAACAGGCTTCGCACGAGACCGGCGTGGCGCTCCAGGCACGATTCAATGTCGTATCGTCCGGCAATATCATCCCGGTCCAGCGCCGCGACCAGGCGCAGCGCGACCGCGTGACGATCGGCTGCGGGGTCCGCGTCCAACTGCCAGCAAAGCGCGGCGGTCGAAATGCCCGGGTCGCCGTCGTCAGCGAGACGTTGCAGCGCGCCGGCCGGGGCCGCATCGGCGTCGATGTCGCACAGCACCGCCAGTGCCGCCCTGCGACGGCGGCGGCTGGTGTCAGTTTCGTGGTCACGGTCCGGCGAGGGATCGAGGACCGCACGCCATAGCGCGGGCAGCGCGACGGCGCCCAGGCTGTGCAGGGCCGTGATGGCGGATGGAAAGGCCACGTCGTCGCCAAGCGCGCGGATCAGGCAGGGCAACGCCTCGATCCGTCCATGCGCGCCCAGCCATTCGATCGCGCCGGGCAGCAGGCTTGTCTCGGCCAGGTACCGCAGCAGCGCGGGCAGGCGCGGGTTCTTTGACCGCATCAGGGCGCGCGCCGCGCAGTCCATCACCGCTTCGGTCCCGACACGGCTCACCGGATCGGCGATCTGATGGGAGGCGGCCAGGAAGTCGATCAGCACGTCCTTCGCCCCCAGCGCGGCCAGCGCCACCACGGCGGCACAGCGAGGGGCGAACAGCCCACTGGGCTCCGGCGCGAACAGGAGCGCCCGCAACGGAGGAACAGCGACCGCGCCGCAGGCGATCGCCTCCAACACGCCGCGGTCCGTGTGCGCGAGCGCGCGCAGGTCGGCGAGCGCCTCATCCAGGGCGCTGCGGTCAGCTTGGAGATCCGGCGGCATCTTGGGTGGTTCCATCGGGGGTAGCCAGATGACTGAACTCTTGCAGGACCGCGAGGTACAGCTGCCGCTTGAAACCGACGATCAGCTCCGGCACCCACGCGGCTGGCGCCCAGCGCCAGTCCGCGAACTCGGGGTGCGGAGTGGCAAGATTGATCTCGGAGTCCTGACCCCGGAAGCGCATCGCGAACCATTTCTGCTGCTGCCCGCGCCAGCGTCCGCCCCAGACCTGGCCAACCAGATGCGCGGGCAATTCGTAGCGCATCCAACTGCGGCTTTCCACGATCACCGTGGCCTTGTCGGTGCCGATCTCTTCGCGCAACTCCCGCAGCGCGGCGTCCAATGGCACCTCGCCCGGCTCGATCCCGCCCTGTGGCATTTGCCAACCGTCCTGCGCACGATCGAGCCGGCGGCCGACGAAGACCTCGCCGCGGTCGTTGAACAGCGCGATGCCGACCGCCGGGCGATAGGGGCCGGCAGCGTCGGGCGCCAGGCTGACCTCGACCTCGGCCGTGCCCAGGACCGCCTGGCGCAGGGCAAGGCGGAGACCGGCGGTTTCTCGTAATTGTTCCCGAAGGCGGTGGGGATCGACCCGATCCGCCGTCATCACCAAGCGGACCAGCGGATCGGCCAGCAATCGCTCGATGGGGTCGCTCGGCGGCGGCGCCCAGGTGTCGCTCGTCATCGGCCTGTCCCTCCCCCGGGCGCGCGGGCGCGTCCGATCATAGTGACAGGGGTCATCAGCCGAACGGCGGTTACACGGGGAACCCCATCCCCTTTCGTCAGCTTCGCAGAGTAGCCCGGCCGTTCCGCAATCGTCAACCCTCACGCGACCGGATGAGGTACGGCCGCAGACGTTCAGGCAGCCGCCTTCCGGGCCATGACCGACGCCGGCAAGCGATCGTCGCGCGCCGGTGCAGCGCCATATCGGCGCAACAGCTCGTCGTGCGAGATCCAGAGCTCGTGGCGTTCGCGCCGCAGGGGCTTCCCACGCAGGCTGAGCGGATTGCAGGCAAGCGCAAGGGCCCAAACGAGCAAGTCCTCGCCCAGGTGGCGGTGCAGGCGCACTGTACCATCGGCGTCGCCTGTCGGCGCGGCGAAGCCATACGCTGTTGCGATCCGCGCCAGCCTGCGTCCGCGGCCCCGGGTGACAAACGCGGTATCGGCACGCAAGGCGCGTATGTCGGCCAGGGCCGGGTCGGTCGCGATCTCCGTCGCCAGCAAGCGAAGCGAATGGT
>DAHWDR010000016.1:0-7953 GCA_027330745.1 Acetobacteraceae bacterium
TCCGGCGATCTTCATCATTCGTCGCCACCCGCTCGGCCACGGTCATTAGACCCGCGGGGCGACGGGACGGCGCACGCGGCGCTCTGAGACGGCTAGAATGACCGCATGAGTGACACGACACCCGACGGCGTGACCGAATACGAGCCCCAGGAGCTTCAGACCCTGCTCGCGCAGGGGCGCGTGCTCCTCATCGACGTGCGCGAACCGGCGGAATACGCCGCCGAGCGCATCCATGGCGCGTTGCTGTTCCCGCTTTCGACCTTCGACCCCGCGGCGCTACCCGTAGATCCGGGGCGGCCGGTGGTGTTCCATTGCGGCAGCGGGAAGCGGTCCGCAGTGGCGGTCGGGCGGTGCCTGGAGGCCGGCGTGTCCGCCTTCACGCATATGAAGGGCGGAATGATCGCCTGGAAGGCGGCGGGTCACACGACGGTCAGCCTGAACCCGGCGACCGGCGCGGTGCAGGACCGGCGCTGATGCCGCCGCCCGGTGCGTATCGTGCCCGCCCGCCGCGGGCCGGCGCGCCCATCGCGCTGTTTCTGATGCTCGTTGCCGCCCCAGCCGCCGCCGGCCCGGCGAGCTTCACCACAACGCTGCGCCAGGTGTCGGACGAGAAAGCCGTGTTCGCCACGGTCGAAAGCCGCAATGTCATCCCTGCCCGCACGCGCATCGGCGGCACTGTCGCGGCACTCGCCGTGAAGGACGGAGACGCGGTCCATGCCGGCCAGGTGCTCGCCACCGTCCGCGATACCAAGTTGCAGCTTCAGCTCACCGCGCTCGATGCCCAGATCGCCGGGCTGCGCTCACAACTCGCTCAGGCGCATATCGATCTTGGTCGCGCCAACGCCCTGGCGCGCAGCGGCGCGGTGGCGCGCGCCGCACTCGACCGTGCGCGCACCGCTGTTCAGGTGGCCGAAAGCGCGCTCGCGGCCCGCATCGCTGCCCGCGCCGTCACCGCCCGCCAGCAGGAGGAGGGTGCGGTGCTCGCCCCGATCGACGGGCGCGTGCTTGCGGTCCCGGTCACCGACGGGACCGTGGTGCTGCCGGGCGAGACCGTCGCCACCGTCGCCGAGCAGCATTTCGTGCTGCGCCTGCGGATTCCCGAACGCTACGCGCTGGGTCTGAAAGCCGGCGATCGGATCCGCTACGACGCCGCCGAGCTTGGCACCGCAGCCCCCGGTTTCGGGAGCATCACGCTGGTCTATCCGCAGATCGTGGGCGGCGAGGTGCGCGCCGATGCGTCCGCCCCGGGCATCGGTAGCTATTTTGTGGGTGAGCGCATCCGCGTTTGGGTCCCCGCCGGCGCGCGCGGGGCGATCGTGATCCCGGCGCATTTCATCTTCGACCGCTTCGGTCAGGACTATGTCCGGCTGCGTACCCACGCCGGCACCGTCGTCGACGCACCGGTGCAGCGCGGCCTTGCGCTGCCCACGCCCGCCATGCGCGACGGGGTGCAGATCCTCGCCGGGCTGACAGCGGGCGAAACGCTGGTTGCGCCTCCGGTTGCTCCCGGGGCCGCGCCATGAAGCTCGGTCTTTCCGGGCGTCTCACCCGCGCGTTCATCCGTTCGCCGCTGACGCCGCTGTTCCTTCTCGCCGCGCTCGCGGCCGGGCTGGTCGCGGTGCTCACCATCCCGCGCGACGAAGATCCGCAGATCCACGTGCCGATGGTGGATGTGATGGTCCAGGCCAATGGGCTCAACGCTGCCGACGCCGCGGAGCTGGTCACCAAGCCCTTGGAGGCCATCCTCAAGACCATCCCTGGCATCGACCATATTTATTCCGAGACCGAGGACGACCACGTCCTGGTGACCGCGCGTTTTGACGTTGGCACGAACGAGGATGCCGCGGTGCTGCGCGTGAACGACAAGATTCGCGCCAACATGGACCGCATTCCGCTCGGCATCCCGCCACCGCTGGTGATCGGGCGCGGCATTAACGACGTAGCGATCCTGGCGCTGACTTTGACGCCGATCCCCGCCGCCGCCGGGCACTGGAATGCGGCGACGCTGACCGATCTGGCGACCAAGCTGCAGGACCAGCTGATCAAGGTGCCGAATGTCGGGCTGAGCTACCTGTCCGGCTCCGACCCGATGCAGATCCGCGTGGAACCGGAGCCGGATAAGCTGATGCTGTATGGCGTCACACTTCAGCAGCTCGCCTCGCGCATCGCCGAGGCGAATCGCAGCTTCGTTGCCGGCAATGTGTTCAGCCGCGGCGCGATGCGGAGCGTCGCAGCCGGACAAACCCTGTTCGGCGTGCCGGATATCGGCCTGCTGCTGCTGACCACCCGCGCCGGCCGCCCTGTGTATGTGCGCGATGTGGCCCATGTGGTCATGGGGCCGGCGCCACGGCAGAGCCATGTGTTCGACATCACCCACGCCAGGAACGGCGCCTGGCACACCACGCCCGCGGTGACGCTGGCACTGGCCAAGCGCGCCGGATCGAACGCGGTGGTGGTGGCGGCGGATGCGCTGGCGCGGGTCAGGTCCCTGGAAGGAACCCTGATCCCGCGCGATCTGCGCGTCCAGGTCACCCGCAACTATGGCCGCACCGCCAACGAGAAAGCGAATGAGCTGCTGTACCATCTGGCGCTGGCCACGATCTCGATCGTGGTGCTGATCGCGCTGGCGGTCGGCTGGCGGGAGGCGACGGTCACGCTGGTGGTAATCCCCACCACGATCCTGGCGACTTTGTTTGCCTCCGAAATGATGGGCTACTCGATCAACCGGGTATCTCTGTTCGCGCTGATCTTCTCGATCGGCATCCTGGTGGACGACGCGATCGTGGTAGTCGAGAACATCGCCCGCCACTGGGCTATGCCCGACACCAGGTCGCGGCGGCGCGCCGCGATCGAAGCGGTGGCGGAAGTCGGCAACCCGACCATCGTCGCCACCCTGACGGTGATCACGGCGCTGCTGCCGATGCTGTTCGTCCAGGGCCTGATGGGGCCATATATGGCACCGATTCCGGCCAATGCCTCGGCGGCGATGGTGTTCTCGTTTTTCGTGGCGATGGTGGTGGCGCCGTGGCTGATGTGCAAACTGGCCAGGCGCGATGATGGCGGCGCCGATGCGGGGGCCGAGGAGATTGCGTTCCTGGAACTCAACACCCCGGCGCTGGCGCACGAGGCTGGGTCGGCAGCGGAACATCCCGACCGGCTCGGCCGCCTCTATCGCGCCGTCGCCACGCCCTTGCTGGCCACCCGTCGCCGCGCGCTGATCTTCCTGATCGTGGTGGGTATCGCGACGGTCGCCGTCTGCGGCTTGTTCTACGCTGAAAGCGTGACCGTCAAGCTGCTGCCGTTCGACAACAAATCCACCCTCAACGTGCTGGTGGATCTGCCCTCCGGCACACCGGTGCAGACGACCGAGCGGACCCTGTTCGCCGTCGCCAGGATCGCCGAGACGCTGCCCGAAACGCGCGGGATGCAGGTCTACGCCGGCACGCCGCAGCCATTCGATTTCAATGGGCTGGTGCGCCACTACTACCTGCGGACTTCGCCCTGGCAGGGTGATCTGCATGTGCTGCTGACGCCCAAGGGCCAGCGCGCCTTGCAGAGCCACGCCGTCGCCGCGGTGCTGCGCAAGCGGCTACTGGCCGGGCTGCGCCTGCCGAAGGGTGCCGTCATCAAGGTTGTGGAAGCCCCGCCCGGCCCGCCGGTCCTGGCCACGCTGCTGGCCGAGATCTACGGCCCCAACCAGGCAACGCGGCTGGCCGTCGCACGCGAGGTCAAGACGCTGTTCAACCAGGTCCCCTATATCGTCGATACCGACGACAGCTGGGGCCATCGCGAGCAACGCCTGAATATCGCCATCGATCAGGACCGGCTGGCGTTCTTCGGCGTCCGTCAGTCCGACGTGTATGACACACTCCAGGATTTATTCGGCGGCGTGCGGGTGGGATACTCCTATCGCGGCGAAGGACGGTTACCGATCGGCATCACGGTCGGGCTGCCCAATCATGCTCTCGACTGGAACCAACAACTGGCCGACACGCCGGTGCCGGCCGACACCGTGCCGGGCAGCAAATCCGTGGTGGAACTCGGCCAGGTCGTGCATGTCACCCGCACCCCTGGCAGCCGCATCCTGTTCCGCCGCGACGGACACAACGCCGACATGGTCACCGGCGAGCTGACCGGCCGGTATGGCGCGCCGATCTACGGGATGCTGGCGGTGGACAAGCTGATCCGCGACCACAACTGGGGCAAGCTGCCGCGCCCGAACATTCGCTTCCGCGGCCAACCTTCCAGCGAAGCCCATCCGTCATTGCTGTGGGATGGGGAATGGGAGATCACTTACGTCACTTTCCGCGACATGGGGGCCGCTTTCATGGTTGCGATCCTGGGCATCTACATCCTGGTGGTGGCACAATTCGGCAGCTTCAAGCTGCCGCTGATCATCCTCACGCCGATTCCGCTGACCCTGATCGGCATCCTGCCGGGACACTGGATCTTCGGCGCTCCGTTCACCGCGACATCGATGATCGGGTTCATCGCGCTGGCCGGGATCATCGTACGCAACTCGATCCTGCTGGTCGATTTCATTCGCCATGGCGCACGGCCGGGGCTTACGTTGCGCGAGGTTCTGTTGGAGGCTGGCGCGATCCGGTTCCGCCCGATCGTGCTGACCGCGGCATCGGCGATGATCGGCGCGGTGGCGATCCTGACCGACCCGATCTTCCAGGGGCTGGCGATCTCGCTGCTGTTCGGGCTGCTATCCTCCACCTTGCTGACGGTGCTGGTGATCCCGGCGATCTATGTGGTGCTGCGCGACCCGGACCGGGTGGTGACGCCGCAGCCGGCATAGCCTGGCGGGTTGCACCGGGAACCGTCCCCGGCCTAGCCTTTCGGAAACCCGCGCCGGGAGGCCACCGCATGATCCAGCTGCACGACATCCGCTACGTCCGCCTCGGCACCCGCGATCTTGCCAGCGCCACGCGCTTCGCCACCGAGATCGTCGGCCTGCAGCTTGCCGCCCAGGAAGCCGGCACCGCCTATTTCCGATCCGACCGCGCAGCCATCCGCGGCGATACGCGCGATCACACCCTGGCGTATTTCGAGGGCGACCCCACCGACCACATCATCGGCATCGAGCTGCGCGATCCCGACGATCTCGACGCGCTCGGCGCGGCGCTGGAGCACGAGGGACGCCAGGTCCATCGCGGCACCCGCGCCGAATGCGATGCCCGCCGGACCCACGATTTCATCGCCGCCACCGATCCCTCCGGCAACCGGATCGAGTTCCTCGCCCGCCCCTACAATACCGGCACTCGCTTCCAGCCGACCCGCGACATCGGCATCGAGAATTTCAGCCATATCGGCCTGTTCAGCACCGATCCCCGCCGCGACACCGCGTTCTGGACGCGCGTCCTGAATGCCCGCGTCTCCGACTGGCTTGGCGAGGCCACGTTCCTGCGCATCAACACGGTCCACCATTCGATCGTGCTGATGCCCTCCACCCGCCCGGGAATCCAGCATATCAACCACCAGGTGGAGGATATCGACGACGTGATGCGTTCGTACTACTGGTTGAAGCAACAGGGCGTAAAGATCGTCTATGGCCCTGGCCGGCACCCGATCTCTACCGCGATGATGGTGTATTTCGAAGGCCCGGACGGGATGGTGTGGGAATACTCGGTGGGAGTGAAGCACATCCTGCCCGAGCAGGAAGCCGGCTACCGGCCGCGCCAGTTCACGCTGGACGGCTACAACGCCGACATGTGGGGTTCGTTCCATGAGACCGAGGGCCTGCCGCGCGAACCCGTCGCGGCCAGGCGCATGCGGCTGGTGGTCTGAAATTACCTCGTGCCGGCCTTGTCCGTGCGCGCCGCCAGTTGGTGCCTGAGGCTTTCAACCTCGGCGCGCAACGCCGCCACGTCGTCCGATTGCGCCGCCTCGGGCGCGGGCATATCTTCGGTTCGTTCTGCGCCCGGGGGGCGGTAGAATGGCGCGAACAGGCTCATCGCACGCTCCATCATGGCGATGTTCTGCCGCCCCGCCTCCTCCAGGTTGCCGAACGGGAACAGCGCGCCCATGGATCCCATGGTCTTCTGCACCGCCGCGCGCACCTGCTCCTGCTGGCCGGAAAACGCCGTCATCGCCTGTTCCAGGTAGCCTGGCAGCAGCCCCTGCATCTGACCGCCGTAGAAGCCGATCAGCTGGCGCAGGAACCCAGTCGGCAGCAGGTTCTGCCCGCGCCCTTCCTGTTCCACGATAATCTGGGTCAGCACGCCGCGGGTGATATCCTCCCCGCTTTTCGCGTCATAGACCACGAAATCGCGCCCCTGGCGGACCATCTCGGCCAGGGTATCCAGCGTGATGTAGGACGAGGTTTCCGTGTTATACAGCCGCCGGTTGGCGTATTTCTTCACCACCACCGGGGGCAGGGCGGGTTTCGGCTCCGTCTCGCTGCGGGTCGGCTCGGACATGCTGCCTCCGGAACTGGATGTTGGACCTTAGCATACAGGCGGCGCGCGCTTTGAACAGGATCGACCATGGCCCGGCCAGGGCGAGAGTATGACCGACCCGCCAGACCAAGCCGCGCTGGCCCGCGATTGGATCACTCTGTGGCAGTCCGAACTGACGGCGCTCGCCGCCGACCGCGAGACCCAGGAGGGCTGGGCCGCGCTTGCGTCGCTCTGGGCCGGCGCCGCCGGCGCGGCGCTCGGCGCCATGCCGCGCGCCCGTCCTGCCGATGAACCCGCGCGCCGACGCCCCGGCCCCGCTGCGCCGCCGCGGCCCGCGCCCGCTGCTGCTGCACCTGACGCTCGCGATGCTGAGATCGAACGTCTCCGTCGCCGCATCGCTGAGCTCGAATCCCGCCTCGCCGCCCTGGAGCAGCGTCTTCCCGCTGTCGCCGGAGGCACGCCAGGCGACCGAGGCGTTCGCCGCCGCGCTCCGCGACCCCGCAGTTGAGACCGCGCTCCCCGCCGCCGTGCTGGCCGAGGCCGCGCGTCAGGACGCCGCCCTGATCGCCGGCATCGCCGCCTACCGCCGCCACCCGTATCACCGCGACCTGCCCGACCCGCCCACGATCTGGCAGGAAGGCGCGACTCGTCTGCTGGACTACGGCGCGCCCGCTCCCGCCCGTGATCGCCGCCCCGCGGTGCTGTTCGTCCCCAGCTTGGTCAACCGCGCCTATGTCCTCGATCTCGCTCCGGGCCAGTCGCTGCTGCGCTGGCTCGCAACCCAAGGGGTGCGCCCGCTGCTGCTGGATTGGGGCTGGCCGGAGGCCACCGAGCGCAGCTTTACCCTGACCGACTACATCGCCGGCCGCCTGGAGCGCGCGCTGGCGGCCGCCGGCCGGGTGGTGCTGGCCGGGTATTGCATGGGCGGGTTGCTGGCACTCGCCGCCGCGCTGCGCCAGCCGCGGCTGATCCGGGGTCTCGCGCTGCTTGCCACGCCGTGGGATTTCCATGCCGCCGGCCCCAGCCAGGCCGAGGCGGTCGCGCGCCTGCTGCCGCTGCTGGAACCCGCCCTGGCGCTGCACGCGGCGTTGCCGATCGACGCTTTGCAACTGCTGTTCGCGCTGCTGGACCCGTTCGGAGTAGCCGGGAAATATCGCGGCTTCGCCGCGCTGGACCAGGACAGCCCGCGCGCGCGCCTGTTCGTCGCGCTGGAGGATTGGCTGAATGACGGCGTTCCGCTTGCCGCTCCGGTTGCGCGCGAATGTCTGGCCGGCTGGTATGGCGCCAACACGCCCGGACGCGGCGAATGGCGCGTCGCCGGGCTGGCGGTGGACCCGGGCGCGCTCGCTGCCCCCTGTTTTCTTGCCGCCCCGGGGCGCGACCGGATCGTGCCGCCGGAAAGCGCGTTGGCGCTCGCCCATGCGATCCCGCACGCCACGATCCATACCCCGGCTGCCGGGCATATCGGCATGGTCGCCGGCGCGACCGCGGAACGCGCGCTGTGGGCGCCGTTGGCCGGCTGGATCGCGGGATTGCCGCGCTAGCCGCC
>DAHWDR010000020.1:0-6495 GCA_027330745.1 Acetobacteraceae bacterium
ACCGAACGCGACGAGAAGATGCTGATCGCCGGCCTCGGCGCCCTGCCGCTCGCCGCCATCGTCGATTACGAACTGACCTTCACCGTGCCGGCGCGCACCACCGCCGATACCGGCATCGACAGCCTGACGCATGCGCTGGAAGCGTACGTCTCCAAGCGCGCCAACCCGTTCTCGGACGCCTTCGCGTTGTCGGCGATGAGCCTGATCGGGCGGCATCTGCGCACCGCCTATGCCGAACCACGCAATGCGGCGGCGCGCGAGGGAATGATGATCGGCGCCACCCAGGCGGGGCTGGCGTTCTCCAACGCCTCGGTCGCACTGGTGCACGGGATGTCGCGACCGATCGGGGCGCATTTCCATGTGCCGCATGGGCTGTCCAACGCGATGCTGCTCCCGGCTGTTACCGCCTATTCGTTGCGCGACGCTCCGGAACGATATGCCGAGGCGGCGCGGCGAATCGGCTTTGCCGCGGCATCCGACGGGGATGCAGCGGCCGGCGCCAAGCTGCTGGCCGGCTTGGCGGCCTGGAACCGAGACCTGGCGGTGCCGTCGCCTGCCGGGTTCGGGATCGCGGCCGCGGCGTGGGACGGGAAGATGGCGCTGATGGCGGACCAGGCGCTTGCGTCCGGCAGTCCCGCCAATAATCCGCGCGTGCCCGACGCGGGCGAGATCGTGGCGCTGTATCGCGCCGTGTGGACCGGCGCGGCGGTCAATTTCTGACCCGGTTTCCATCCGCCGCCTTTCCGCTTATTCCTCGCCAACCGTCACTGGAGGAACCTCAAGATGCGCGCCTGGGCCGTGGTCGAGAACGGACAACCCCTGCAGGAAATCGAGCTGCCCACGCCCGAACCCTCGGGCACGGAGGTGCTGCTGGAGGTGACGCATTGCGGCGTCTGCCACTCCGATCTGCATATCTGGGAGGGGTATTACGACCTCGGCGGCGGGCAGAAAATGTCCCTGAAGGACCGCGGCGTGAAACTGCCGCTGGCGATGGGCCACGAGATCGTCGGCCGGGTGGTGAAGCTGGGGCCGGATGCAACCGGGGTGAAGCCGGGCGACCTGCGCATTGTCTATCCGTGGGTCGGTTGCGGAAAATGCGAGGCGTGTCTGACCGATGAGGACAATATGTGCCTCAATCAGGTCAGTCTTGGGGTGTATCAGAACGGCGGCTACGGGACCCATGTGGTGGCGCCGCACCCGCGGCATCTGGTTGATCCCGGATCGCTGGACCCGGCGATCGCGGCGACCTACGCCTGTTCCGGCATCACGGTTTATTCGGCGATCCGCAAGGTGATGCCGCTGCCGGCGGACGAGGCGATCGTGCTGGTGGGCGCCGGCGGTCTGGGGCTCAACGCGATCGCGGTGCTGCGGGCGATGCAGCACCGGAACATCATCGTTGTGGACATCAGCGCCGAGAAGCGAGAAGCGGCGCTGGCGGCCGGGGCTTCGGCGGTGGTGGACGGGGAGGGGGCGGATGTGGCGAAGCGGATCGTCGCGGCGGCGGGAGGGCCGGTGCTGGCGGTCGTGGACCTGGTGAACGGGACGGCGACGGCGCGGGCCGCGTTCGCGGCGCTGCGTAAGGGCGGGAAGCTGGTGCAGGTCGGGCTGTTTGGCGGCGAGCTGATGCTGCCTCTGCCGCTGATGGCGATCCGGGCCCTGACGGTGCGCGGCAGCTACGTGGGCAGCCCGAAGGAATTGCGCGAACTGGTGAAGCTGGCGCAGGACGGGACGCTGCCGGCAATCCCGGTGACGGAGGTGCCGCAGCGGGACGCAAACGCGGCGCTGATGCGGCTGCGGGCGGGGCAGGTGACGGGGCGTTTGGTGCTGCGGGCCGAGTAACGGTTGGGGCGGTTCGGAAGTGCGGCGCGTCGCGGCTTAGACAATTACCCCGCGAACTCGACCCGGATCGCCCCCGACTGTTCCCCGACCGCCGGCACCGGTCCCAGTGCTCGATCCCCGTCGCTCCCGCGTACCGGTGGCGCCGCTAGGCGCACCGGTCCGGCTGGCGTTTCCACTTCTACCCGGCGCAGCGCCGGATGGTGAGAAAACGCCGCTACATCATTGACAAACCCGAACGCCGTGTTCGCCGCCCGCAGCTTTGCCGCCGCCTGGGCGCGGTCCAGCCGCGCGAAGGCAGCGGCCAAATGCGCGTCCACCTGCGCCCGGTTGGCAACGCGGATCACGTTGGTCTGGAAGCCGTCCTGCAACGGCAGACCCGGCTCCTCCAGGAACACCGCGCAGAACGCCGCCCATTCGCGTTCGTTCTGGATCGAGATCAACACCAACGCCTCGTCCGCCAGTGCAAACGCGCCGTAGGGGCAGATGGACGGATGCGCCAGCCCCATCCGTTCCGGCGCCTTCCCGGTGCCTTCGTAGTAAAGCAGCGGCACGTTCATCCAATCCGCCATGCCGTCGAACAGGCTCACGGCCAGTCCCTTCCCGGCCCCGGTGATACCGCGCTCGATCAGGGCTTCCAGCACGCCGGCATGGGCCGCCATGCCGCAGGCGATGTCGCAGGCCGAGACGCCGACGCGCCCCGGCCCCTCAGGCCGGCCGGTGACCATCGCCAGTCCGGATTCCGCCTGCACCAGCAGGTCGTAGGCCTTCATGGAGGCGTATTCGCCGCTCTCGCCGTAGCCCGAGATATCCAGCGTGATCAGTCGCGGATAGCGCGCGCGCAGCGCCGCGGACCCGAATCCCGCGCGCGCTGCCGCTTCGGGCGCCAGGTTCTGGATGAACACGTCCGCGCGCGCCAGGATCCGATGCAGCAGCGCCGCGTCTTCCGGAGCCTTGATGTCGGCGGTCAGGCTTTCCTTGCCGCGGTTGAGCCAGACGAAATAGCTGGACAGGCCGCGGGCTGCGCGATCGTAGCCGCGGGCGAAATCGCCCTCCGCGCGTTCCAGCTTGATGACGCGCGCGCCGGCATCCGCCAGGCGTGAGCTGCAATAGGGGGCCGCCACCGCCTGTTCCAGCGATAGAACCAGCAGGCCGGCAAGGGGGCGTGATGCGGTCATGGCAGGTCACTGCCACGGGCGCCGACGGGATTCAACACGTCCCCGTCACGCGAAGAACGCGTGCGCCGCGCCGCGCCGGCCGAGCCGGTCCAGCGTGGCCAGGATCGCGTCCAGATCCGCCGCCTCCGGCTTCAGGCCGAAGCTGTCCGCCAGCGCCTGGGCCAACGCCCCGGCGGTATCGAGGATCCGCGTTGTCCCCACCTCGGTCATGGTGCGGGTTGTGATCCGGCCATTCAGCAACGTATGACGCCGGCCCTGCGCGTCCGGGCGTGAGACCGTCAGGTTCGTTACAAATGGACTGGCCGGATTCGTGGCGGTAAACCAGTTTGCTACTTCGTAATCGATGTCGCGCGGTACCGCTTCGCAGAGCCGCCAGATATTCTCCCACACCTCACCGCGCTGCGCCTGCAACACCAGTTCCCCGGCATAGGGCATCAGACGCATGGTCTCGTGCGGGGTTGGTTGCGCGATCCCGGGCGCGCGACGCAATGGTGCGGTGGGGGTGAGACCGCCGAACCCGACATCGACCAGGAACACGCCCTCCGCCAGCGTGACCTCCAGCACCACGTGGCTGGCGGGCCGTTCGGAGTCCGGATCAAGATGGCGGATCACGCGGGCGATCCGGCCCTGGACGTCGAATCCCAGGGCGCGCAGCCCGGCGCGCAGCAGCAGGTTAAGCTCGAAGCAATACCCGCCGCGCCGCGCGGTTACCAGCTTCCGTTGCAATGATTCCGGGTCAAGCCGTGGCGGACGGCCCAGCAGAACGTCGATATTCTCGAACGGAATTGTGGTGACCTGGGCGATGACGAGCTGGCGCAGCGTGGCCAGGTCCGCCAAGCGCGCGCCGCGATAGCCGATCCGTTCCAGCCAGGCGTCAAGGTCGAAAATTGCGTCCCCCGATCAGTAGCTGCGCGGCAGGCCGAGGACATGCTCGGCCAGATACGACAAGATCAGGTTGGTGCTGATCGGCGCCACCTGGTACAACCGGGTTTCGCGGAATTTGCGTTCGACGTCGTATTCTTCGGCGAAGCCGAATCCGCCATGGGTCTGGATGCAGGCCTCACCGGCGGCCCAGGACGCCTCGGCGGCCAGCATCTTCGCCATGTTTGCCTGCTCGCCGCATGGCAGGCCGGCGGCGAATTTGCGGCACCCCTCGGCCACCAGCAGCTCGGCCGCGCGCATTTGCGCATAGGCGCGGGCGATCGGGAACTGGATGCCCTGGTTCTGCCCGATCGCGCGGTTGAACACGCGCCGGTCCTTGGCGTAGGCGACCGATCTGGCGGTGAACCATTTGGCATCGCCGATGCACTCGGCTGCGATCAGCAGGCGTTCGGCATTCATCCCGTCAAGGATGTAGCGAAACCCCTTGCCTTCCTCGCCCACCAGATTGTCGGCCGGGACCTCCATGTTGTCGAAGAAGATCTCGGTAGAATTGTGGTTCATCATGCTGCGGATCGGCCGGATCGTCATGCCGTGCCCGACCGCCGCGCGCATATCGACGATGAATGTGGACAGCCCGTGGGTGCGCGACGTCGCCTGTTCGCGCGGCGTGGTGCGCGCCAGCAGCAGCATCAGGTCGGAATGTTCGGCGCGCGAGGTCCACACCTTCTGCCCGTTGACCACGTAATGATCGCCCTCGCGGCGGGCGAAGGTGCGCAGGGCGGTAGTGTCGGTGCCCGACGTGGGTTCGGTCACGCCGAACGCCTGCAAGCGCAGTTCGCCGGTGGCGATCTTCGGCAGATACGCTCGCTTTTGCGCGTCCGATCCGTGCCGCAGGATGGTGCCCATGATGTACATCTGGGCGTGGCAGGCCGCGCCGTTGCAGCCCTCGGCCTGGATGGTTTCCAGGATCGCGGCGGCGGCGGACAAGGGCAGGCCGGCGCCGCCGTATTCCTCCGGGATCAGGGCCGCGAGATAGCCTGCCTCGGTCAGGGCGGTGACGAATTCGGTGGGGTAGCCGCGGACTGCATCGAGCTTGCGCCAGTACTCGCCGGGGAAGCGGGCGCAGAGCTTGCGCACTTCCTCGCGGATTTCGGCGTGTGGGTCGGCGTCGGTCTGCTCCATCGAATTCTCCCTGGGGCGGCTTGGTCAGCCCGATTTTAGGGCGGGCCGGACGAACCGGGAATCGCGGCCGGGGGGATGCTGCCATGCTCCGGCATTCATACCGGCCCACCGCGCCCAACCGGGCGGTGGGCCGGCCGAATAATCAGCGGTTGATCTCCTCCAGCGCCAGTCCGCGGGTCTTGGGGCCGAAGATGCCGATCGAGCCGATCACCACCAGCATGGCGATGCCGATGAACACCGCCACCGCGGGCACTCCGCCGTTGGCCAGCAGATAGCCGATCATCAGCCCGGCAAAGGCCGCGGAGATCCGGCTCCAGGAATAGACGAAGCCGATTGCGCGGGCGCGGAAGCGGGTGGGGAACAGCTCCGCCTGGTAGTTGTGGAACGAGTAGGACATGACGTTGGCGCATAGAGTCCACAGCACGCCCGTTGCGATGAGATACGACGGCACCGATAACACCGAGAAGATGCTCATGAACACCAGCATTCCGAGCGCGCCGCCCACGATCTGCCATTTGCGTTCGATCTTGTCGGAGAACAACGTCCCGAGCAGCGGCCCGAACGGGTTAGCCAGCGCGATGATGAACGCATACTCAAGCGACGCCGTGACATGGATGCCGCGATGGATCAGCAGCGTCGGCACCCAGGCGGCAAAGCCGTAGAAGCCGATGGTCTGCGCAAAGTTGAACACCGAAAGCGTGATGGTCCGGCTCAGGTACGGCGCACGGAAGGCTTCCGAGAGCGACCCCAGCCCCTCGGCCTCGCCGGGTTCCGGCACCGGGGCGGGCAGCGGGCCTTTCTCGGCCGCCACCGCGGCTTCGATGTCGGCGACAATCGTGTTGGCCTCGGTGTAGCGTCCGTGCTTGACCAACCAGCGCGGGCTTTCCGGCAGGCCGAGCTGGAGGAACCACACCACCAGCGCCCCGACCGAACCGATCAGCACCACCCAGCGCCAGCCATCGAGGCCGAGCGGAGAAATGGGCACCAGCTTCCAGGCCAGGAATGCGATCACCGGCACGGTGGAATAGGTGATGGTCTGGTTGATGGAGAACGCCCGGCCGCGTTCGGCCTTGGGGATCAGCTCGGCGATATAGGCGTCGATCGTGACCAGTTCCACGCCCAGCCCGATGCCGGCGACAAAGCGCCACACATTCAATGAAAATCCGGTCTGTGCGAACGCCATGATTGCCGAGCAGACCATGTACCACAGCAGCGCGCCGACGAAGATCTTGCGCCGGCCCATGCGGTCGGCGATTTGGCTGACGATCAGTGCGCCCACCCAGAGGCCCGAAAACGTGGCGAACACGAACACACCGAATCCGGCGACGGCGATCGCATGCAGTGCCGCCAGCGGCCCCAGCGAGGCGGGCGAGAACAACCCCGACTTCACCATCCCCGGCGCGACATAACCCGTGAA
>DAHWDR010000021.1:0-8588 GCA_027330745.1 Acetobacteraceae bacterium
GCGCGCACCCGCGTCCCCGCGCTGGGGGTGTAATCATGCGACAGGCCGGTGATGACGATACCCGTCGGGACGGACGGGTCGGTCATGCCGGGGTGGTGATCCGCTTCTTTGCCTCGGTCAGGAAACTCAGATCGGCATGGCCCGGGGAGACCGTGATCGTCTGTTTCAGCAGCCCGATCTGATGCGCGATATCGATCGGCTTCTGCACGCCGGGCAGGTTGGGCATGCTCCAGGGATCACGGTAATAGTCCTGGTGGGTGAATACGTAGGACAGCTCCGCCGCCTGGATGTGCATGAAGCGGGCGATGATGCCGATCGCGGCGGTGCGGTTCTTCGGGTCCAGGAACCAGCGGCGCGAGCGCACCCAGTCCTCCATGAAATCAGCCACCACGGCCTGGTGCTTTTTCAGATACGAGGCGCGGCCGGCCAGGAAGATCGTCTCCGAGGCGCCGAAAATATCCTTGCCCTGGAACAGCGCCCGCCATTTCCCGGTTTTCATCATCGCGATCAGCATCGGGTTCAGGATGATGGAGCAATCGACCTCGCCCTTTTCCAGCAAGGACGGCATGGCGTTGAACGCGGCCTGGATCACCACGTAGTCGCGCTTGTCCACCAGCCCGGCGCGCAACAGCAGCCCGCGCATCGCGGTGTCCGACGCCGAGCCGATCGCGTTGGTGGCGATGCGCTTGCCTTTCAGGTCCGCGATCTTGCGGATCGGGCCGTCGGCTTTCACCAGCCAGGTGTCGGAATGCCAGCCCGGGACGCCGTCCTGGATGATGTCGGACACGATCTGAAGATCGAGATGCGCGTTGGTGACGCCGAGCGCCAGGGTGGAACCCGCGGAGGCGAAGAAATCGAGCTCCTGCCCCGCCATCGCCATCAGTTGCGGCGAGGAGCCACGGAACAGGATCGGCGCGACGGTGTAGGATTTGCCGTAATGTTTCAGGCCTTTCTGGGTGGGGTTGTCGAACAGCACCGGGATCAGATGGCCCGGCATGGTGGCCCAGCCGATGCGGATGGAGAGCGGGGCGGCGCGCGCGGGGCGGATCATGGCGCCGGCGGCGGCTACCCCGGCGGCGCCGGCGACCACGGCGCGGCGCGAGAGAGTCCCGGATGCGGGCATGGGCGTTCCTCCTGTGTCTTGCTCGATCGGTGCTGGCGTGAGCCGGGTGCCGATCTGGGTGCCTTGAGCGGCTTCACCATTCAGTCTTGCGCCGAACGCGCAGCATGTAAACCGACGCGCGCCGCCCCCTGACATCGCCCCGCCCCGGCTCTATATCCTTTCCGCCCAGGAGGACCCTCGCCATGCTGAACCAAGTCTCCGCCCTGCCCCTGTCCGACCCCAGCCTGTTCCGCCAGGCCAACTGCATCGACGGCAAATGGGTACAGGCTGATTCGGGCCGCACCCTGAGCGTGAAGAACCCGGCCACCGGTGCGGTCGTGGGCGAGGTCCCCGCGCTCGGTGCCGCCGAGACGCGCCGCGCGATCGAAGCCGCCGCGCGTGCCTATCCCGCCTGGCGCGGGATGCTGGCGAAGGAACGCGCCGCCATCCTGCGCAAACTGTCCGATCTGATGCTGGCCAACACCGACGACCTGGCGATCATCATGACCGCCGAGCAAGGCAAGCCGCTGGCCGAGAGCAAGGGCGAGATCGCCTATGCCGCCAGCTTCATCGACTGGTTCGCCGACGAAGCGAAACGGGTCTATGGCGACACCATCCCGCAGAACGCGCGTGGCCGGCGCATCATCGTGCAGAAGGAACCGATCGGCGTGTTCGCCGCGATCACGCCGTGGAATTTCCCTGCCGCCATGATCACCCGCAAGGCCGGACCCGGCTGGGCCGCGGGCTGCACCGGCGTGATCCGGCCGGCCAGCCAGACGCCGTTCTCGGCGCTGGCGCTCGCGGTGCTGGCGGAACGCGCGGGGATGCCGGCCGGCGTGTGCAACATCATCACCGGACCGGCGGCGGAAACCGGGGCGGAGCTGACCGCGAATCCGCTGGTGCGGAAGCTGTCCTTCACGGGGTCCACGGAGGTGGGTGCGAAGCTGCTCGCGCAATGCGCGCCCACGATCAAGAAGACGTCGATGGAACTCGGCGGCAACGCGCCGTTCATCGTGTTCGACGACGCCGATCTGGACGCGGCCGTGATCGGTGCGATGGCCAGCAAATACCGCAACACCGGCCAGACCTGCGTCTGCGCCAACCGCCTGCTGGTCCAGGACAGCGTCTACGATGCGTTCAGCGCGAAGCTGAAGCGGGCGGTGGAAGCGATGAAGGTGGGCAACGGCATGGAGCCGGGCGTCTCGCAAGGCCCGCTGATCAACGCCGCCGCGGTGGCGAAGGTGGAAGAACACATCGCGGACGCCACCAGGCGCGGCGCGCGGGTGCTGACCGGCGGGCATCGCCACCAGCTCGGCGGCAATTTCTTTGAACCCACCTTGCTGGCGGACGTGCCGCACGACGCGCTGATCTTCCACGAGGAAACCTTCGGCCCGGTCGCGCCGCTGTTCCGGTTCCAGACCGAGGCGGAAGCGATCCAACTTGCCAACGACACCGAGTTCGGCCTGGCCGCCTATTTCTACGCCCGCGACGTCGGCCGCATCTTCCGCGTCGCCGAGGCGCTGGAATACGGGCTGATCGGGATCAATGAAGGGGTCATCTCGACCGCCGAAGCGCCGTTCGGGGGCATGAAATCGTCGGGCCTGGGGCGGGAGGGATCGAAATACGGGATCGAGGAGTATCTGGAGATCAAATATCTTGCGATCGGCGGGATCGGCACCTGATCCCCTCGCCAGCCAGCGCGGCGCCCCGCCTCTTGCCCCGGGCCACGCCCTGGCCTCTTGATAGCGCGCATCAAACCAGGGGATCGGCATGACCCAACGCTTCACCGGCCGCACGGCCATCGTCACCGGCGGGGCGGCTGGGATCGGCGCCGGCGTGGCCGCGCGCCTGGCCGCGGAGGGCGCGGCGGTCGCAGTGTGGGACGCCGACGCCGCCGCCCTTGCCTACGCCCCGGCCGCGCACAAGGCCCGTGTCGATGTCGCCGATGCCGCCGCCGTCGCCCACGCCGCCGCCGCAGCCGCCGCCGCGCTGGGCAAGATCGATATCCTGGTGGCCTGCGCCGGCATCACCGGCCCGAATGTCGCGGTGGCGGAGTATCCGGTGGACGCCTGGGACCGGGTGATCGACGTCAACCTGAACGGTGTGTTCTATACCAATCGCGCTGTCGTTCCGTATATGCAAAAGAATGGCTACGGGCGGATCGTCAACATCGCCTCGATCGCGGGCAAGGAGGGCAATCCGAATGCCGCGGCGTATTCCGCGTCCAAGGCCGGGGTGATCGGGCTGACCAAATCGCTCGGCAAGGAACTCGCCAATACCGAAATCCGCGTCAACTGCGTGACCCCTGCGGCCGTGCGCACCGCCATCTTCGATCAGATGACACCGCAGCATATCGAGTACATGCTGTCGAAAATCCCGCTCGGCCGGTTCGGCCAGATCGCCGAGATCGCGGCCCTGGTCTGCTGGCTGGCCTCCGAGGAGGCGAGCTTCTCCACCGGCGCCGTGTTCGACGTCTCCGGCGGCCGCGCCACCTACTGAACGGGGAACCCGATGTCCGATCTGTGCTTCACGCCCGCAACCGTGCTTGCCGCCCGCATTCGCGCCCGGGACCTGTCGCCGGTCACGTTGATGGAATCGGTGCTGGACCGGATCGAAACCCATGACCAGAGGGTCAATGCCTTCGCCCATCTGGCAGCCGATCGCGCCATGGACGCCGCGCGCGCGGCCGAGGCGGCACTGGCCGGCCCCGGCCCGATCGGTCCCCTGCACGGCATCCCCGTCACCATCAAGGACCTGGCGATCACGAAGGACATGCCAACGCAGTTCGGCACGCTGTTGCTGCGCGGCAACCAGCCCACGGAAGACACGACGATGGTCACGCGGCTGCAAGAAGCGGGCGCGATCGTGATCGGCAAGACGACCACCTCGGAATATGGCTGGAAGGGGGTCAGCCAATCGCCGCTGACCGGGATCACGCATAATCCGTGGCTGCATGGCTACAACTCGGGGGCGTCTTCCGCCGGCGCGGGGGCGGCGGCGGCGGCCGGATTCGGACCGCTGCATCAGGGCAGCGACGGCGCCGGATCGATCCGGATGCCGGCGCATTTCTGCGGCGTGTTCGGGCTGAAGCCCAGCTTCGGGCGGGTGCCGGCGTATCCGGTCTCGGGCGGTGATTACACGTCCCATAATGGGCCGATGACGCGCACGGTCGCGGATGCGGCGCTGATGCTGTCGGTCATGTCGGGGCCGCATCCGGACGATCACACCACGCTGGAAGCCTGGCCGGCGGATTACGCAGCGCGGCTGGGCGCGGGGGTGCGGGGACTGCGAATCGCCTATAGCCCCGATCTGGGGCATGCGCGGGTGGACCCGGACGTGGCCGCGCTGGTCGCCGCCGCGGCGCGGCGCTTCGCCGAGCTCGGCGCGCGTGTGGACGAGGTGCCGATCCCCTGGGCCGCGGCGGGGCCGGAGCTGATCCGCCTGTTCTGGCCCGCGCATCTGACGCGCCTGGCGGCGAAGCTGCCGGAATGGGAAAGCCGCATGGACCCGGGGCTGGTCGCCTGTATCCGCGCTGGCGAGAAGGTCACGATAGAAACCTACCAGCTCGCGCGCGAACGCAAATACGCCTATGTCACCGCGATCCATCGCTGGTTCCAGGACTGGGACCTGCTGCTGACCCCTGCCGTCTCGGTCGCTTCGTTCCCGGCCGAGCGGCTCAACCCGGCGCATTGGCCGGAGCATCCCTGGGACTGGGTGCAATGGGCCGAGTTCTCCTATCCGTTCAACATGTCGTGGAACCCGGCCGCGTCGGTGCCATGCGGGTTCACGGCCGCGGGCCTGCCGGTCGGGTTGCAGATTGTCGGGCGGCGCTTCGACGATCTGGCGGTGTTGCAGGCAGCAGCGGCATTCGAGGCCGCGCAGCCCTGGGCGGATCGCCGCCCGGCGCTGGCATAGGGGACACGCGGATGTCCATCACCGACGCCGTCATCGCCCATTACGCACGCGACGATATCGCCGCGCGGATCCTGGCGGCCCTGGCGGATGTGGCCGGGCCGGACGCGGCGGTCACGCCGGACACGCTTGCCCCGCTCGATCATTTCCACTCCCGCGGCGTGGCGGCGACCGCGGCGCTGTGCGCGCTGCTCGCCCCGCAGGCCGGGGATGCGGTCCTGGATATCGGCTGCGGCATCGGCGGGCCGGCGCGCTGGATTGCGGCGCACACCGGCTGCATGGTGACCGGGGTGGACCTGACGCCGGATTTCGTCGCGGCGGCGGCGGCGCTGGCGGCGGCTACGGGCCAGTCGCTGCGGTTCCTGGTGGGTAGCGCGCTGGCGCTGCCGGTGCCGGACGCTGCGTTCGACCGCGCCTATTCGCAGAACGTGGTGATGAATATCGCGGACAAACCGGGCGTCTATGCCGAGGCGCGGCGGGTGCTGCGCCCGGGGGGCATGCTGGCGCTGTCGAACCTGACCGCCGGCCCCGCCGGTCCGCCCGCCTACCCGCTGCCCTGGGCTGCCAGCGCGGATACCAGCTTCCTGTCCACGCCGCAGGAAACCCGCGCCGCGGTGGAGGCGGCCGGCTTCGAGATCCTGGCGTTCCATGACGTTTCCGACGAGATCGCGGCGTTCAACACAGCGCTGCGCGCGTCCGGCAAGCCGCGGCTTGGGATGGCCGTGCTGGTGGGGGATGCGATCCTGGAACGACAGCGCAATTCGGCGCGTGGGCTGGCGGAAGGGCGGTTGCGCGCGATCGAGGTGCTGGCGCGACGGCGCTAGACTCGGCCGCAATGCGCCGCGCGATACCCCGCGGCGCGCGCGGCGGCGGCGGACGGAAACGGCACGCGGTTATGCGGCGCGATGCGATCGTAATAGCGGCAGGCCGGCCATTGGTAGATCATCGTGCGCCGATTGCCGCGCACCGGGCCGGGTGGCGCATCCCCGGTACCGCGTTCCGTCATGCGGCGCGGCGCGGCGGCGCGCACCGATGCCCCTGGCGGCCGCGATCGCGCCGCCGCGACGCGCCAGTTGCGCGCGTAGGCCGCGACCACCGCCGGGTCGCGCAGCACCAGCAGGTTCTCGGCATTCTTGTGCTCGGCGGACCAGGTGTAGTTGAAGCTGCCGGTCAGCACGGCGCGGCTATCGATCAGCATGATCTTGTCATGCATCAATCCTGGTACCGTATCGACCAGCACCGGCACATCCGCCGCGACCAGACGCGCGACGGCGCGGGCGTCGTGCTGGTCCTCGGTCAGCTGCGAGCGATCAACGATCACGCGCACATCCACCCCGCGGCGATGCGCGGCGATCAGCGCGGCGACGATGGGACGCGCCGTCAGCGCGTAGATCTGCACGCGGATGCGCGCGCGGGCGGCGGCGATGGAACCGACCACCGTCGCGGTCGGGTCGCACCCGCCTGGCTGGGGCGGGGAGAAGCAGACCGTGATCGGTGGCGGCGCGGCGTGCGCGGCGGGCAGCGCCCATCCGCCCAGCACCGCCGCGCACGCCGCCAGCCCGCACCCGAAACGGAGCAGCGCGCGGAAAGACGGAACCGGGTTCGGCATCGCACCCTGCTGTCTGTGAGATCGCGCAGGCTAGCCCGGAACCGAGCCGACACACCATGCTCGCAACGGTCGCCGGACGCCGTCCGCGTTGCGCCGGGCCGGCGGGGGCGATAAGTCCGGCGCAGCATGGCGCCGCGACAATCGGAGATGGCTTTTGCCCGGCTGGGCAAGCGCGGGGAACCGCCGCGGCGGCGGCTGGGGCCGGCGGCGGCCTCCGTGTTGCTGCACGCGCTGGTGTTGGTCGGGTTGATTCTGGCGGCCCGGCAGCGCCTGTCGGCGCCACCGCGCTGGTTGCCGCCGCCCTCGGTCAAGATGCTGTTTCAAGGCGGGGGCGGCGCGAAACCCGCGGTGCCGAACAAGGCCCCGCGGGAGGCGAACCGCCCTGCCTCGCCGCCGCCGCTGCCAGTCTCGCCGTCACAAACGGCCCCGCGCGCGCCCTCGCCGCCGGCACCGCGGCCAGCCCGCGCGCCCCCTGCCCCCGCGTCCCCACCCTCCGCAACGCCACGCCTCGCCGCACGGCTGCCGCTACCGCCGCCGCGTCCCCTGCCTCCGACACAAGCGCGCGCCCGGCCGGCGCCGGCACGATTCCCGGCGCCTACCGCATTCTCGTTGCACGCGGCGCCCGCGCGTACCGCCCCCGCACACCGGCCCGGCCGCACTATCGATCTTTCCTTCGCCCCCCATGGCGGCGGCGCCGAACAACTGGCGCTGGCCGGCATCCTGGATCACGACGGCGTCGGGCCGGACTGGTCCAACGCCTTCTCCGCCTGGCTCGCCCGCCACACCTACTACCCGCACGATGCCGGCATCCTGGGCGAGCACGGGGACGTAGTGGTCAGTTTCATCGTATCCCGCGACGGCCGCGTGAGCGGGCTGCAGCTGCGGACCAGTTCGGGTCATCCGATCCTGGACATGGCGACGCTGGGCATGTTTCGCGACGCCAAACTTCCGCCGCTGCCGCCGCAGGACGGGGACCGGCTGCCGATCCACTTCACGATGCACTACGTGATTCACATTATCCGCCAGTAACGGGCGGCATCGAGATGTCCCACATTGCGGACCACTTTTCCGATTGACGGTATGGCGCTCTGGTGCCAAGGTCCCGCCGCTGCCAATCCCGGAGAACCGAACCATGAACGTCATCCACCAGCCCGCCCCGCGGACGCACGCCCCGCAGCACCGCCCGGCGCTGCGCGGGATTCTGCCACCGGTCGCCATGCCCTTCGACGACGCCGGCCATATCGTCACCGGCGCGATCGCCGAGCAGCTTGACCTGATGATCGATCGGGGCGTCCGCGGCGTGGTGGTGGGCGGCAGCACCGGGGAAGGCCACACGCTGGACCGCGAGGAATTCGCCGCCGCCATGGAAGCGGCGCACAAGGCGGTGCGCGGGCGGGTGCCGCTGCTCGCCGGGCTGATCGTGAACAGCACGCAGGAAGCGATCGCGCGGATCCGCCTGCTCGACGGAATGGACATCGCCGCGTTGCAGATCACGCCGGTGCATTATCTGTTCAAGCCCGACGCCGATCACACGGTGGAACATTTCCGCGCGATCCACGCAGCCGCCGGACTCCCGATCCTGATCTACAACGTGATCCCGTGGAACTATCTGCCGGTCGATCTGATGCTGCGGATCATGCGCGAGGTGCCGGGCGTGATCGGCATGAAGCAGAGTTCGGGGGACCTGAAATCGGTCTCCGACCTGGTCGCTGCGGTGACGCCGGGCAATTTGGTGTTCACCGGGGTCGACGCGCTGCTGTACCCGGCTTTCGCGTTGGGCGTGGACGGAGCGATCAGCGCGCTGACGACAGCGGTACCCGGGGTATGCGTGCGGCTATGGGATGCGGTGGCGGCGGGCGATCACAAGACCGCGCTTGATCTGCACCGCCGGCTGGGCGTGCTGTGGAATGCGATGAGCCACGACAATCTGCCGGCCTGCGTGAAATACGCGCAGCACCGCCAGGG
>DAHWDR010000023.1:0-5083 GCA_027330745.1 Acetobacteraceae bacterium
CCCCCAGCGGGCACATCCCGCTGACCGCCAGCGCCCCCCCCGAAAACGTCAGCCCCGTCCCCACCGTCGCCGCCGACAGAGAGGTCCCGTTGCTCTGCACCAACCCGGCCCCCGGGACGGCCCCTGTCGCCAGCGACCCGAGCCCCAGGTTACCCCGCGCGGCGGACGGGTTCGACAGATCGCTCAGGTTGTTCGACGCTTCGAGCGGCCCGACGGTCTGCCCCCACGCCGGCGCGGCCAGCGCCGCCAACACCGCGAGCGCCAACCACCCCGAACGCCTCATCGCGCGATCCATCCTCCGCCTCCCATATTGAAAAACGTCCCCATCCCGCCGGCCGCGATCGCCACCGCCGCGCCGGCCGCTCCCCCGTTGATCGTGCCCACCCCCGCCGTCCCGCTGGGATAGACATCGACCGCAACGCCCGTGTCGTTCACCACCACCACCACCCCATCCACGCCCGGCGCGCCCAGCGCCACGCCCTGGCCCGCGCTGGCGGCCGTCACCACATTCGCGCGCGCCGTCAGCACCGTCGCCGATGCCGCGCCCGCGCCCGCCGCGGCCACCCCCAGCGCCAGCGTGAACGCCGTCTCCGCCAGCTGCGCCGCGGTCGCCCGCTTGTAGGGATTGACCTGATCCTCGGGCGTCGCCACCAGCAGCGTGTCCGTCGCCGCGACCGTCCCCGCCGCCGGCAGCGTGGAATACAGGGTCCCGCTCACCTCAGCTGACCCACCAGGTGATGTTGCCGTCCCAGTCGAACGTCGCGCTGCCCCCCACCGCCACGGTGACGGCCTGGTTGATGGCGCCCACTTCGATCGCGTCCCCCACCGGCGGATACACCGACAGCGGCGCCACGCCGCGGTTGAGCACCTTCTGTTCGGCCGCCCCCGCGGCCAGCAGCACCCCGCTCCCCGCCGGCGCCACGGTCACCACGTTCACCCGCGCGGTCAGCGGGAAGGCGGTCCCTTGCAGCGTGCCCGTCGCGGTGATGGTGCCCTGAAAGCTGGGTGCCGGCGGCGCGGTCACCTGCGTGATCGTCAGATTCATGGCGCCACCGCCGGCCGCACGCGGATCGCGAAGGTGTCGGAATGCACCACCAGGCCCCCCAGCAGCAGCTTGATGTCGGACCGCAGCACGCCCACCGGCCACGCCGCCGTCGCGGGCGCCGTCACGCTGAAGGTGCCCTGCGTGGCCGCCGGCACCACCGGCAGGATCGCCACCAGGTTGTTCTGTCCGTCGCGCACCTGCGAGGTGACAGTGGCCGCCGCCAGGTCCGCCGGCGTGCCGTCGTCATTGTTGAACTGGTAGTTCAACACCAGCGCGTCGCCCTGCTTGATGGACACCTCGGCGCGCATCGCTACACCGCCAGCGCCACGCTGTCCGGCGGCAGCGCCGTCACACCCAGCGGATTGCCGTCCAGGATCAGCTGCAATCCCGCGACGTAGGACAGGATCGCGGCGGCGACCGCCTTATACTGCGCCTGGGTGAAGGTGTGCCACGCACCAGCGCTGTCCTTCATCGGGAAGGTGGTGTCGCCCCCAGGAAACTGTCCCGTCGCGCCCAGGCCCGCGGCCACGGCGGCCAGTTTCCCCTGGGTCACGGCGTCCGTCGGGAACAGCGTCGCCGCCAGCGTGACGCTGCCGGACAGAGAGATCGTCAGCCCCGCAGCCATCGCCGTGGCGGCCTGCTGCGCCAGCGTGGGCGCCGGCACCGGCGGGGCGGTGAACTGCCACACCCCTCCCGCCTGCGCCGCCGCCCAGCCGATCTGCGGGACGGGGTCCCCCCCCCCCCAGAGGCGCCCATGTGCCGGCCCCCAGATCCTCCGCGGAAGCTGCTTCCGCCACGTTGAGGATCACGTTGCCCGCGACCCAGGCGAACTGCGTCATCTCACCACCTCACGTTGAGCTGCCCGGCCGCGCCGCTTTGCCCCGAGCCAAGGTTTTGCGCCATCGACCCCCCAGCCCCAGGCTGCACCGGAGGCGCGATCGAGGCGGTCGAGTTGACCACGCCTGCCGCGCCGCCCCGCGCGCTCACGCCGCCAACGCCGGTGACGAAGTTGACTCCATCCACATCGACCCCGGAGCCTCCAGCGATCGCCTCGACGCCGCCGGTGCCCCCAGACCCCCCGGCACCGGCGCCCGCGTTGGCTCCCCCGCCTCCGTTCGCGATCAGCAACCCACCGAAGGAGGTGCTCCCGCCAGCTCCCGCCTGTGCTGCGTTGCTTGCCCCGGCCCCGCCGGCGCCGATGGTGCACGCGACCGCTTGCCCAGCCACCAGAAAAAAGCGCCCGCGCCGATATTCGCCGCCGCCGCCGCCGCCGCCTGTGCCGCCAGAGGCGCCCCCACCCGCGCCCCAACCCTCGACTTCATACCACCCGGTGACGGGCGCGGTGAATGTCCCGCTGGAGGTGAATATCTGCAGCCCGTGGGCCGCCCCCTCGACAAGCCAATGTGCCGCGCCGTCGCCGCACAGGTGGAGCACCTCTCCTTGCGCGAGGGCAGGCGCCGTGATCGGAGCTCACCCCCCGTCCACAAAACCGTCTGTACCGTTCGCCGCCAGCACCACGGTGTTTGCGGTCGAATCGGTGCGCACCAGTCGAAACTGCAACGGCAGCACCGGCGTGGCGCCCGGCGTCGCCACCGGAGGGAGATCGAGCACGACATTCCCAGCCGCGGCGTTCACCACGAGGAGCCCCGCGTTGTCGGGGGTCAAAGCCGAGCTGCCAGCCGCTGTGATGCTGGTGACGTTTCCCGCGGCCACGCGCGCGATCGCCTGGGCAACCTGGCTCCAGGAAGCTGCGTTCGGCACAACACCCCCGCGGCCCTCGATCGCCATCAGCTCTTCCTGCACCGCGTTCCGGTCCGCCGCCACCAGCGACGTGCCCTGGATATTCAGCGCCTGGTTGACATCCTGGTACTGCCGCAGGCCGGCATTCAGCAGATAATTGGAGGCAGAGGTCCGGTCCATGGTGCTCTCAATGCAGCAAAAGAGGGGTATTGGCGCCCAGCATCAGCGCGTCGGAATATTCCAGCAGCAGCGGCGTCCCGTACGTGAAATACGCGGTGCGCCCAAGCGGACCCCAGGTCGTGAAGACGCACGCCATCAGATCCGGCGTGAAGGTCCCCAGCGTGTCGCCGCAGACTGCACTGCCGCACACCGCCCCGGTGACCTCCCGCGCCGGGAGCACCACGGTGTAGTCACAGTTGGCCGGCACCGGCACCAGCGCGCTCGCCTGCCCGCAGACGGTCGCCCCGCAAACGGTCGGGGCGTACTCGAGGACCTCGATCGCCTCGCCGATCGCCGCGGCCGCAGCGGCGAACCACCCCGCGTAATTCCCGCCCGCGCCAGTCCAGCGCTGGAACGCCAGCAGCCCCTGCTGTTCGGTGGTCAGCGCCAGCTGATCCCGCCGGCACGGGTCGGGCCCCAGAACGCGCTGATAATCCGCCAGCAGGTCCGGCGCCGTCCGCGGGTCGATCTGCGGCAGCAGCGATTCCATGCTGGCCTCGGCCAGCGACAGCTCATTCGCCAGCCCCAGCCAGCGCGCCGCCGAATAGGTGTCGGGGTCGCCCTCCGGCCACGCGAAGCCGGCGGGCTGGATCGCCAGCACCTCGGTCTGCACCTGCGCCGGGGTTCTCACTGGAACACGACCCCGCCGAAGATCGGCAGTTCGCCGGCGGCGGCGGCATAATCGGCCGTCGGCGTGATGCGGTCGTGGTTGAACTCCCCGCTGCCCGCGCTCAGCGCGGCGTCGCCCCGTGAAATATCCAGCGTGCCGCCCATCACCGCGTCGGTGCCGAACCACAGCGCCAGCGCCGCGGAGGCGCCCTGCTGCACCGCCGGCGTGTCCGGGTTCACGTGGATCGTCCACGGGATCGGCGTCAGCGTGGCGGCGATCGCCGTCGGCGTGATCCCCAGCGGCTTCCGCGCCGTCGCGTCGCCGATATACGCCTGCACGGTGGCCACCTGCGCCGCCGTCGGTGCGGTCGGCACCGCGGGGGTACCGGTACCCTTCATCGCGATCGCCACCGTGACCTGCCCGGGCCCCGGCGTGTAGGCGTGCGCGACGCAGCCCGGCAGCGCCGCCTCGGCCCAGCCTTCCCAGTCGGCCTCGTCGCCGCCGGCGCTGGGATTGCGGATGCGCTGGAGGATGCGCGCGCGCCAGCTGTCCAGGCTCTCCGCGTCCTGGCCACCGGTGATCCCGTTGGCGTCAACGGTCAGGGATGTCAGGCCGTCCAGCGCCGCCACCGGCGTCAGCACCACCAGCGAGCCAAGATTGCCCGCGCTGCCGGCGGCCTGCGCCGTGAACGCCACTTCCAGCGTCCCGCTGGCGCCGATGGTGGACGCGGTCACGGATTGATAGACCGCGTTGCCGGGCGCGGTCGCCTCGAACTGCGCCGGGATCAGCGTGTTCGCCACCCCCACCGCGACCACCGATCCCGCCGCCGCGATCGGCTGCCCCTGCGTCACCCCCCAGATCGCCGCGTGCCGTGCCAGCCAATCCTGGGCGGTATCCGGCATCAACTCCTGCGCCAGGCGGCCCCGGTACAGATACAGGTCGAAGGTCACCTCGTCGGTCACCCGCGCTTCGACCGCCAGCAGCGAGTTCGGCGATCGCGCGTCCACCACCGCCGGCGGCGCGCCGGGGTTCCGCAGCGCATAGACGCGGGCGTATTCCGCTTCCAGCACGCCGGCGGCGCGATCGGCGATGTCGCCCGGTTGCGGGATCGGGAACGGCATCAGCCGCCCACCGGAATGGTGATCGACATCGCCTCGGGGCCCAGCTGCACCCAGATCCCCAGCATCCCCGCGACCACCCAGCGCACCGTGATGGTGACCGGCATCGCCAGGTCGGTTTCGAAGAACCGCACCGCTTCCGCCACGATGCTTTCGGCCAGCCGACGCACCGCCTCGGTCTGCTTGCGCCGCCGCAACAACCACAGCCGCGAACCGATATAGCGCCCGAGCGCATCGAGCGCGTCGCCCGGGTAGCCGCGCCGCGCATTCAGCGCCACCGGCGCGTAGCTGGGTGGCGCCGCGTCCGGCAGCACGTCATCGGGATGCGCGCGCCGGTCGCTGCCCACCGCG
>DAHWDR010000035.1:0-4821 GCA_027330745.1 Acetobacteraceae bacterium
TACACCGCGGGCGGACGCGGCAGGAACGGGGCACCGAAACAGGCGCTGAACGTGGCCTCGGGTTCCGCGCCCAGGCCCTTCTCGGTGCCGGCGACGCGCGCGGTGTAGCCGGACAGGAAATGATACATCGCCTGCGCCGGGGTCAGCCGCGCGATCGGCGGCAGCACGCCGAACGCATCCGCGGTCAGCATCACCAGGTTGCGCGGCTGCCCGCCGCGGCCGGACGCCACCACGTTCGGGATATACGCCACCGGGTAGCAGGCGCGGGTGTTCTCGGTCAGCGTCTTGTCGGTCAGGTCCAGTTGGCCATGGGCGTCGGCGACCACGTTTTCCAGAACGGTACCAAAACGGTGCGTGGCGGCCCAGATCTCGGGTTCGGCCTCGGCCGACAGGTTGATGACCTTGGCGTAGCAGCCGCCCTCGAAATTGAACACGCCGCCTGCGCCCCAGCCATGCTCGTCATCGCCGATCAAAGCGCGGTGCGGATCGGATGACAGCGTGGTCTTGCCGGTGCCGGACAGGCCGAAGAACAGCGCGACATCGTCCTGTTCGCCGATATTGGCGCTGCAATGCATCGGCAGCACGCCTTGCTCGGGCGCCAGCCAGTTCATCACGGTGAAGATCGATTTCTTGATCTCCCCGGCATATTCGGTGCCGGCGATGACGATGCGGCGCTGCGCGAAGGACAGCGCGATGGCGGTGCTGCTGCGCACGCCGTCGATCGCCGGATCGGCGGCGAAATGCGGGGCATGGAGGATCACGTAATCGGGTTCGAATCCCGCCAGCTCGGCCGCGTCCGGGCGGATGAACACGTTGCGGGCGAACAGCGCCTGCCAGGCGCCGGTGGTGACCAGGCGGACGCGCACGCGATGCGCCGGATCGGCGCCGGCATACAGGTCCTGCACGAACAATTCCTGCCCCTGCAGATAGGCCTGGACCCGCGCCTCCAGCGTGGCGAAGCGGGCTTCCGGCAGGCGCTGGTTGATCTTGCCCCACCACACCAGATCGCGCGTGGCGGGTTCATCGACCACGAATTTATCGGCCACGGACCGGCCGGTATGCACCCCGGTCGCGACCATCATCGCGCCATGGGCCGACAGCCGGCCCTCATGCCGGCGGAGGCTGTGGGCGATCAGCGCGGGCGCCGACAGATTGGCATGGACGGGGCGGGCGGCGCGCACGCCGGTATGGGCGAGCGCCGCGGCGGCGGCGGTGGGATCGGCGGCTTGGATCACGGGCGGACGGCTCCTCGGGGGGCGGATTTGGGGGCGCCATAGCGGAAATGCGATGCGCTGCCCATCGGATTTGATGCTGCGGCGCAGCGTAGGGCGACGTGGGGGAATAGGAACATGGGCGCAATTAGGAATAAAGACTTGACAGCGGAACCGGCTGTCGAGTAGAAGCTTTCCGTCAACGGGCGCGCCATGTCCGCTGCTCGGACTCCCGACGAACCCGGCCGTATTTTGCGCGGCCGGGTTTTCCGCGTTGGGCGCGGCCGGGGTGGCCCGGGATGACGTGATCCGCAACCCGAAAGGGACTTCGATGAACGACGCCTCCACCCATAACCTGGCCCTGGCTGCCACCGTCGATACCGGTGCGATTCGCCTGGGCGCCGGGATGCGCCGCGCCACGCCGGCGGCCGAACCGATCTCGGCCGCCGCGGTTGCCGATAGCGGCCGCATCCGCCTTGGCGCCGGGATGCGCGTGCCCGGCCGCCGGGGCTGATGCCCCCCAGGGGTGACACCCCAGGGCTGACGCCCCAGGGCTGACCCCCCCGGGCTGACGCCCGACGCCGGTGGCGCCCTCGCGCCGCCGGCTGCCGTCCTTCCCGCCTCGCAGGAGCCAGAGCGATGCCCGTCCCACCGATCGCCCGATTCTACCGCATGATCGAATCCGCCCGCCCGCCGCAACGCGCCGATCGGTCCGCCGCCGGCACCCTGCCCACGCGCGCCTATCGGTATTGCGAGGCGGTGTGCGCCGCCTCCGGCTATGGCTGGTGGGTGTTCCCGCCCGCCGGGCTGCGGTTGCTGTGGGACGGGACCGACATCTTCTGGCACATGGACGGTCTGCCGGATTTCCTGCCGCTGCTGCCGGCCGCGCAATTCCCGCATCAATCCGCGCGGTTCGACGCCGCGGCGCCGGCCGCGCTGGCCGGGTGCTCGCCCCCGTTCCTGACCGCGCTGGCGGAACCGGGCGCCGTGCAGATCTGGACCGGGCTGATGGCGCGCACCGCGCCGGGCTGGAGCCTGCTGGTGCGCGCGCCGGCCAACCTGCCGGTCCCCGGCGGCTATGTGCTGTGGGAGGGGATGGTGGAAACCGACCGCTGGTTCGGCCCGCTGTTCACCAATCTGCGGCTGACCCGCACCGACCGGCCGGTGGTGCTGGACGCCGATCTGCCGCTGCTGCTGGCCCAGCCGGTGCCGCGCGCCGCCTATGCGGACGCCACGCTGCGCGCCGATGCCTTCGTCGGTGGCATGGACGGGTTCGCACCGGCCGACTGGGACGATTACCGCCGCACCATCGCCGCCCCCGCCGCCGATCCGGATCGCGCACCCGGGACCTACGCGGTGGCGGCGCGCAAGCGCGGGCGGGCCGCGCTCTGCCCGTTCGCCGGCGCCGCCTGACCGCGCCCGCCTCCCGCGCCGAGACGGCGATCAACCAAGCGTTAATCTTTTGCGCGCACGCTGCCGGGATTGGGAGCCTGCCGCCATGCTTCGTTATTCCGCCCGGCGCGCCGACCGTCGGGGCGCCATCGCCATCCTGACCGCGCTGATGCTGCCGGCGATGATCGCCGCCGGGGCGCTGATCCTGGATGGCGGATTATGGATGATCCAAAGCGCCCGGCTGCAGATCGCCGCCGACGCCGCCGCCAATGGCGTGGGCTATCTGCTCGGTGTCTCCTCCCTGCACAGCGAAACGGCCGCGCAGCAAGCCGCCGCATTCCAGACCGTGGCCCTGGCCGAGGCGCAGGGCGCCACCGACAACGCGCGCCTGATCGGCACCCTGACCACGCCGATCGCGGTCACCGTGGCGTCCGACTGGTCCAGCGTGACCGTCACCCTGACCGCGCATGCCGGCAGCGTGCTGGCCAGCGTGTTCGGCGTGGTTGCGCCCACGCTGACCGCGACCGCGACGGACGGAGCCGCGCCGGCCGGTGCCTGCGTGCTGGCGCTGAATGCCAGCGCCGACGATGCGATCGACGCCAACAACATGGGCGTGATTCGCGCCAAGGGCTGCGGGATTTTTGCCAATTCGTCGGCAGGCGACGCGATCTATCTGAACTCCGGCACGATCGACGGCGCGACCGTTGCCGCGGTCGGGGATTTCGCGGAATCGAACAGCGGCAGCAACACGATCCCGGAAAAACCCAGCGACGGCAGCGCGGCCAAGCCCGATCCGTTCGCGTCGCTGACGCCGCCTTCGGCCACCGGCTGCGATTTTCCGTCCGGGACCAGCTTCTCGGCGTGGAAATCCACGCCCTATGCGTTCAGCCCGAGCAACAACACCAACGTATTTTGCGGCAACACCACGATCGGCGGCAACGGCAGCAGCGATACCTTCGCCCCGGGCGTCTATTACGTGATCGACGGCAATCTGGTGTTCAACAATGCCAGCGTCACCCAGGCCGCCGGCGTGACCTTCGTGCTGGCCGGCAGCAGCCCGGGGGGGCTGCAATGGACCAACTATTCCAATACCGCGACGAACATGTCGGCCCCCAGTTCCGGCCCGACCGCGGGGATCCTGTTCTGGCAGGAATGCGGCGCCGGCGGGACCAGCCCGGACAATACCATGGCCGGGGGATCGTCGCTGGTCGTCTCCGGCGCGTTCTATGCGCCCTGCGGGAAACTTTCCATGAGCAACAATGCCCAGTTCGACACCGCCAGCGGCGGGTCCATGAGCGTGATCGCCAACACGATCGAGGCGGTGGGATCGGCAGGCATCGCCGCCGCCGGCGGGGCAACCGGGAGCGGGGCCAGCAAGCCGCGGTTGACGCAATGACCGACCGGCGCGGCGTGGTGTCGATCGAGGCGGCGATCGTGCTGGCACTGGTGGTGCTGCCGACGGTGCTGGGACTGTTCGACCTTGGCTCGGCCCTGACCACGCGATTGCGCGTGGACCGGGCGCTGCAAGCAGGGCTGTTCGCCGCCTGGGGGATCAGCGGGGCGAGCACCTCGCAGTTGGCCCAGGCCGCGGTGGCAGGCGCGGGCAACAGCAATGGCGGCCCGGCGGTCAGCGCCACCGCCAGCCTGGCGTGCATCTGCCTCTCGCCGACCGGCACCGAAACGCAAGGTGCCGCCGCCAGCTGCACCGGGACCTGCGGCAGCGGCCTGGTGCTGGGCCAGTGGGCAACCCTCACCACAACCGCGGCAGTCACCCTGCCGTTCCCACTGCCAGGCGTCGCCTCCCCCATGATCCTGACCGCCACCGGCACGGCGCGCGTGCAATGAGCCCGGGATGGGGGTGCCGGCTTGGGGCGGTAAAAGGCCAGGGGGGCGCTGCCCCCCTGGACCCCCTGCCAGGGGGGCGGCCCCCTGGACCTCCATCGGTCTGGTTCGGTGTGGGTGAGGGGTGCGCGGGTCTCGGTGCGGCTTTGCCAGGCAGGCGCTGGCGCCCGCCTGGCAAAGCCGCACCGAGACCCGCGCACCCCCCACCCACACCGAACCAGACCGATGGGGGTCCAGGGGGCCGACCCCCTGGCAGGGGGTCCAGGGGGGCAGCGCCCTCCTGGCCTTTTACCGCCCCAGGCCGGCACCCCCATCCCCGGCTCATTGCACGCGCGCCGTGCCGGTGGCGGTCAGGATCATGGGGGAGGCGACGCCT
>DAHWDR010000068.1:0-12242 GCA_027330745.1 Acetobacteraceae bacterium
GGGCGCGGCCGCGGCGCCATCACGTAGAACCTTGTGGTGTTGTGATCCGCGTCCTCCACGTTGCGGCGCAGGATCTGCAACCCGTAGATTTCCGCCGCCAGCGAGGACGCGATCGCCGCCTCCTCCGCCCGTCCCCACTCCGCCACCAGCCGCGCCGCGCCGGCGGTATCCGCTTCCACCACCGCGGTAAGGCCGGCCTCGCGCAGGAACCGGCGCACCTGGCCCAGCGCGACGGGATGGGAATGGGCGCGTTTCAGCCCGGCCTCGGACGCGCCGGGAAGCGCCAGAAGACAGTGCTCCACGCGCTCGAAATGCTCGCCGACCACGAACAGGCCGGAGCCGGGCAACAAATGGTGGATATCGGGCACGCGCCCGGCCAGGCTGTTCTCGCACGGCAGCATGGCCAGCGCGGCGGCGCCGTCGCGGACCGCGGCGATCGCCGCCTCGAAGCTCTCGCATGGCAGGGTGGGCATGCCGGGATAAGCCTTGCGGCAGGCGAGGTCGGAATAGGCCCCGGGCATGCCCTGGAAGGCGATCGGCGCGGTCATCGCTTAGACTCCTCGGCGGCGATCAGGATGCGGGCACGTTCCAGGTCGGCCGGCGTATCGACCCCGAACGGACCATGCGCGACCCGCGCGCAGCCGATTCGCATTCCGGCTTCCAGCGCGCGGAGCTGTTCCAGCCCCTCCCGCCGTTCCAGCAGGCTCTCGGGCAGCGCCACGAAGCGGGCCAGGGCGGCGCGGCGATAGGCGTAGATGCCGATATGGTGCCAGCGCGGCCCGTCGCCCCAGGGGATCGCGGCACGCGAGAAATACAGCGCCGGCGCCACGTCCACCCCTGCTTCCCCCTCTGGGGGAAACGCGCAGGCGGCCTTGACGAAGGACGGCGTGGCCGCTTCGGCGGCGTCGGCGATCGGCGCGACCAAGGTGCCGATATCGGTCGCCGGGTCCGCCAGCGGCAGCAGGGCGGCGCGGATCAGTGCCGGATCGATGGTCGGTACGTCGCCTTGCAGGTTGACCACCACGTCGTGGCGCCCATCCGGATCCAGCTGCGCCAGTGCCTGCTGCACGCGATCGGAGCCGGACGGCAGATCGGGATCGGTCAGCACCGCGCGCCCGCCGGCTGCGGTGACGGCGGCGGCGATTTCGGCCTCGCCGCAAGCCACCGCGACCGGTCCGATTGCCGCGGCTTCCGCCCGGCGCAGGACATGCACGATCATCGGCACGCCGCCGATATAAGCCAGCGGTTTGCCCGGCAGGCGCGAGGACGCCATGCGGGCCGGGATGATGACGATCGGGGTCATGCGTGCCAGAGCATCGAAGCCGGCGCGGGTGGATTGCGGCGCAAGAGTCGTTTCCCTATGGTGCGTCGCAGCTTAGGGTGGTGGGCGGTGGGCGGCAACGTCCGCGTCGCGCCCGGGTATCTGGCAACTCGGCGGGGAAGTCGCGACGTATGGACAGCATGGACGTCAATAAGGGTGTTGCGGCGATCCTCGTCGCCGGCATCGCCTTTTTCATCACGGGTATGATCGGCGACAACCTCGTCTCCAAGACCCCGGCCAGCAGGATCGAGATCAAGATCGGCGCGCCCGCGGCCACCGCCGCGAAGGGTCCCGCCGGTCCGGCGCCGATCGCGCCGTTGCTGGCCAAGGCGGATCTCGGCAAGGGCAAGGCGTTCGTCACGCAGGTCTGCGCCGCGTGCCACAGCTTCAACGATGGCGGCAAGCCGATCGTCGGGCCGAATCTGTACAATGTCGTCGGTGGCCCGCATGACCACGAGGCCGGCTTCGCCTATTCCGACGCGCTGGAGAAGTTCAAGGGCAAACCCTGGACCTACTCGGCGTTGAACCACTGGCTGTACGACCCCGCTGCCTACGCGCCCGGCACGCATATGACCTTCGCCGGTATCCCGAACGATCAGCTGCGCGCCGACGTGATCGACTACCTGCACACGCTGTCGCCGCATCCGCTGCCGCTGCCCAAGGTGACTGCACCGGCACCGGCTCCGGCCAAGCCGGCCGCGCCGGCCAAAGCCGCCGCCGCCGGTCCTGCGGCGCTGGACGCGCGCCTGGCGATGGCGAACGTCGCCAAGGGCAAGCAATTTGCCAGCGGGGTCTGTGCCGCCTGCCACAGCCTGAACCAGGGCGGCAAGCCGATCGTGGGCCCGAATCTCTGGGGCGTGGTCGGTGGCCCGCATGATCACGAGGCCGGCTTCGCCTATTCCGACGCGCTGGAAAAGTTCAAGGGCAAACCCTGGACCTTCGCCGCACTCAATGCGTGGCTGAAGAACCCGGCCGCCTACGCGCCCGGCACCCACATGACCTTCGCCGGCGTGCCGCAACCGCAGCTCCGCGCCGATGTGATCGCCTATCTGGACACCCTGGCCGACAAGCCGGTGCCGCTGCCCAAGGCGGGAGCGGCGAAATAGCCCTGCTCTCCGACGCGCTGGTCGCGGCGGCCGAGGCCGCGGCCGACGTCGCCGGCGCCGCGATCCGCCCGCTGTTTCGAACCCGCATGGCGGCCGATCTCAAGGCCGACCAAAGCCCCGTGACCCTCGCCGACCGCGCCGCCGAGCAGGCGATGCGCGCGGTCCTCGCCGCAAGCTACCCCAACCACGGCATCGCCGGCGAGGAATTCGGCACCGACCGCGCCGACGCGCCGTTCCGCTGGGTGCTGGACCCGATCGACGGCACCCGCGCGTTCCTGACCGGGCGGCCGATCTTCGCCACGCTGATCGCGCTGTTGGATCACGGCACCCCGGTCCTGGGCGTGATCGACCAGCCGGTCACGGGCGAACGCTGGATCGGCGTGGCCGGCCGGCCCACCCGCTTTCGCGGCCCGTGGGGCGGGATTGCCGGGACCCGGCCCTGCCCGTCGCTGGACGCCGCCGAACTTTCCGCCACCAGCCCCGAGATGCTGGGAGTCCATCGCCCGGCCTGGGACCGCCTGGCGCAGGCGGCGCGGCGGGTCACCTGGGGCGGGGATGCCTATGCTTACGGCCTGCTGGCCCTGGGCCAGATCGATATCGTCGCGGAGGCCGACCTCAAGCCATGGGACTGGGCGGCGCTGGTCCCGGTGATCGCCGGCGCCGGCGGCCGCATCACGGATTGGTCCGGCGCGCCGCTGCGCGCGGACGGGGATGGGCGGGTGCTGGCCGTGGGTGATCCGGCGCTGCTCGCACCGGCTGTCGCGCTGCTGTCGGGCAGGTGAGAGCGGGGCGCGCCTGGCTGGCGTTGCTCGGTGCCCTGCTGGGCGCGGTTTTGTCCGTTCCCACGCCGGCCAATTCGGGCCTCGTCAGCCCGCTCCCCGTCAGTCCGCCCACCGTCGCGCCCACCGTCGCGCCCACCGTAGCGCCTACCGTCATGGCCGGGCTTGACCCGGCCTTCCACCCCGCGCCGATGCCCGCACGCTCCGGCCCCGCGGTCCCGGGGCAGATGGCCGGGTCAAGCCCGGCCATGACGGGAGGGCCCGCGGCGGGGGCGGTCTCGGCGGAAGCGGGCACTGCGGGGGCGGGCACGGCGATCGGCATCACCGTCCTCGGCACGCCGCAGTTGCCGCCGGATTTCCCTTATTTCCCCTATGTGAACCCGCACGCCCCGAAGGGCGGCACCATCACGCTCGCGGCGACCGGCAGCTACGACAGTTTCAACCCGTTCATCCTGCGCGGCACCTCCGCCTGGGGGCTGGTCGGACCCTGGGTCGCGATGCCCGGCGGCACCGGCGCCGGCGGCAGCGTCGGGCATGTCTGGGAGAGCCTGCTGACCCCATCGGACGATGAGATCGCCACCGCCTATTGCCATATCTGCACCACGGTACAAGTCGCCCCCAACCGCAGCTTCGTCGCCTTCAACCTGAACCACCACGCCCGGTTCTCGGACGGACATCCGCTGACCGCGCGCGATGTGGCCTGGACCTTCCGCACGCTGCGCAAGGATGGGCGGCCCGGCTACCGGATCCAGCTGGCGGGCGTCAGCAAGGTCACCACCGAGGGCAAGTGGCGCATCGTGTTCCACCTGCGCCCCGGCGCCAACCGCGCCCTGCCCCTGGTCCTGGGGGAGCTGCCGGTATTGCCGCGGTTCTGGTTCAAGGGACGCGATTTCAGCCAACCGCTGCGGGTCCCGCCGGTGGGGTCCGGACCATATGTGATCTCCTCGTTCCGCCTCGGCCGCAGCGTGACCTTCGCGCGCGATCCGCAGTGGTGGGCGCGGCGTCTGCCAACCTCGATCGGAACCAATAATTTCGGCACCGTGCGGTTCGAATACTACCGCGACGCCGCGGTGGCGCTGGAGGCGTTCAAGGCTGGCGATGTCGATCTGCGGGTCGAGAATATCTCGAAGACCTGGGCCACCGGCTATGATTTTCCCGCGATCCGCAGGGGCCTGGTGATCAAGGCCGATATCCGCCACCACCTGCCGACCGGGATGCAGGGATGGGTGATGAACACGCGGCGCCGGATCTTCGCCAACCCGCTGGTCCGCGAAGCGATGGCCGACGCGTATGATTTCCAGTGGGCTAACCGCAACTTATTCTATGGCCAGTATAAGCGCGACATGAGCTACTTCTCCAACAGCCCGCTCGCAGCCACCGGTCTGCCGCAACCGGACGAGCGCGCCCTGCTGGATCCGTTCCGCGCCGAGCTTCCGCGCGCGCTGTTCGATCGGCCCTTTACCCTGCCGCGCACCGACGGCAAGGGCGACGACCTGCCCGAATTGCGGCGTGCGCTCGCGCTGCTGGAGCGCGCCGAGTACCATGTGCAGGATCTGAAATTGGTCGATGCCCAGGGCCGGCAGATGCAGTTCACCATCCTGCTGCCCGATCCCACCTATGTCCGGATCGCCCTGCCCTACGCGATGACCCTGCGCCATCTGGGCATCCGCGTGCATGTCCGGGTGGTAGATCCGGCGCAGTACGAACATCTGACCGACCACTTCGACTTCGACATGACTCTGCTGATCTATGCCGAGGGCGACATCCCCGGCAGCGAAATCGCGGAATACTGGTCCTGCGCCGCCGCCCATGCCGTGGGCAGCATGAACCTGCCCGGCATCTGCGACCCGGCGGTCCAGGGGCTGATCCATGCCGTGCTGACCGCGCCGGACCGGACGCAGTTGCAGACGGCGGCCCGCGCGCTGGACCGCGTATTGCTGTGGAAATGGTATCTGGTACCGCAATGGACCACGGATCATTTCCACATCGCCTGGTGGAACCGGTTCGGCCACCCGAAGCAGAAACTCCGCGTCGGCTTCGATCTGGATACCTGGTGGGTGGACCGCACGCGCGCCGCGCACACCGACGCGGCACGCCGGGCGGGAGGCTAGGATGGGCTTCTACCTGCTGCGTCGTCTCCTGCTGCTGATCCCCACGCTGCTTGGTATCATCGCGATCAATTTCGCCGTGGTGCAGCTGGCCCCCGGCGGCCCGATCCAGCAGATCATGGCCGAGTTGCGGGGCCACGGCACCATGTCGGCCATGTCCGGCGCCACCACCGAGATGGGCACGGGCCTCGCCACGCCCGGCGCCTATCGCGGCGCCGCGGGGATGGACCCGCGGCTGATCGCGCAGCTGCGCCACAGCTTCGGCTTCGACAAGCCGCCGCTGACGCGGTTCCTGGACATGGTAGGCGGCTATCTGCGCTTCGATTTCGGCCGCAGCTTCTTTCGCGGCCAGAGCGTGCTGTCGCTGATCCGCGAACGGTTGCCGGTGTCGATCTCGCTTGGGCTATGGTCCACGCTGATCATCTATGTGGTGTCGATCCCGCTGGGAATCCGCAAGGCGGTGCGGGACGGTTCGCGGTTCGATACGGTCACGTCGGGTGTGGTGCTCGTGGGCTACGCGATCCCCAGCTTCCTGTTCGCGATCCTGCTGGTGGTATTGTTCGCGGGCGGCAGCTACTGGCATCTGTTTCCGTTGCGCGGCCTGGCCACCAGCGGCGCGTCAGCGTGGCCCTGGCCGGAGCGGTTCGCCGATTACGCCTGGCATCTGGTTCTGCCGATCGCCGCCGTCACCGCCGGCGGCTTCGCCAGCCTGACCTTGCTCACCAAGAACAGCTTCCTTGAAGAAATCCGCAAGCAATACACCGTGACCGCGCGCGCCAAGGGCGCGTCCGAACGGCGCGTGCTGTACGGGCATGTGTTCCGCAATGCCTGTCTGTTGCTGGTGGCGGGCTTCCCGCAGGCGTTCCTGAATATCCTGTTCACCAGCCAGTTGCTGGTCGAGATCGTGTTCTCGCTGAACGGGCTGGGCGAGCTCGGCTTCCAGGCGGCGATCCAGCGCGACTATCCGGTGATGTTCGGCACGCTCTATATCTTCACGCTGATCGCGCTGGTGATGCAGGTTCTGGGGGACGTGCTGTACACGCTGGTCGATCCGCGCATCGATTTCACGGCGCGGCGATGACGCTGTCTCCGCTCACACGCCGCCGCTTTGCCGCTTTCCGCGCCCATCGCCGCGGCTGGTGGTCGCTGTGGATCTTCCTTACCCTGTTCACGATCAGTCTGTTCGCCGCGTTCATCGCCAATGACCGCCCCTTGCTGATCCGCTACCGGGGCCACTGGTATGTTCCGGTGCTGCATGACGCCGCGGAAAACACCTTCGGTCCGCGCTTCCTGCCCACCGAGGCCGACTACACCCTGCCCGCCGTGCAGCGCGCCATCCGCGCCCATGGCTGGATGATCTGGCCGCTGATCCCGTATCGCTATGACACCATCGCCAACGACGCCGGCGCGCCGTCCCCGGCTGCGCCCTCGTGGCGGCACTGGCTCGGCACCGATGACGAGGCGCGCGATGTGCTGGCCCGTGTGATCTACGGGTTCCGCAGCTCGGTGCTGTTCGGCTTCGCGCTGACGATCGTTTCCACCCTGGTCGGCGTGGCGGCCGGCGCGTTGCAGGGTTTCTACGGCGGTCTGGTCGATCTGCTGGGCCAGCGCTTCACCGAAATCTGGAACGGGATGCCGCAACTCTATCTGCTGCTGATCCTGTCTTCCATCATCACCCCGGGATTCTGGGTGCTGCTGGGCTTTTTGCTGATGTTCTCCTGGATGACCCTGACCGGGGTGGTGCGCGCCGAGTTCCTGCGCGGGCGGACGCTGGAATATGTCCGCGCCGCGCGCGCCTTGGGCGTATCGGACCTCACCCTGATGCGCCGGCATATCCTGCCGAACGCGATGATCGCCACGCTCACATATCTGCCGTTTATCCTGTCCGGCAGCGTGACGATGCTGGCGAGCCTGGATTTTCTCGGCTTCGGCCTGCCGCCGGGCGCGCCGTCGCTCGGCGAGCTGGTCGCGCAGGGGCGCAACAATTTACAGGCGCCGTGGCTGGGGTTCACCGCATTCTTCGCGCTCGGCGGCCTGCTGACCCTGCTGGTGTTCATCGGCGAAGCGGTGCGGGCGGCGTTCGACCCGCGGCGGATCGTGGAATGATCGGCGGCGGCGATCCTGTGCGGCCGGGGCCGGCATGACCCTGCTTGCGCTCGACCGGCTGAGCGTTGCGTTCGGCTCCAACACGGTGGTGGCGGATGTGTCGCTGTCGCTCGATCGCGGCGAAGTCCTCGCGCTGGTGGGCGAGTCCGGCTCCGGCAAGTCGCTCACCGCCCGCGCGATCCTGGGCCTGCTGCCGCCTGGCGCGCGCCGCACCGGCGGACGCATCGGTTTCGACGGCAAGGACCTGACTGATCTGCCCGAGACCGCGCTGCGCGCCATCCGCGGCGGCCAGGTCGGGATGGTGTTCCAGGAGCCGATGACCAGCCTCAACCCGCTGCACCGCATCGGCCGCCAGGTGGCCGAGGCCATCACGCTGCACCGCAAGCTGCGCGGCCAGGTGCTGCGGGCGGAAGTGGCACAGGCCCTGACCCGCGCCGGCTTCGCCGATGCCGCGCATCGCCTGGGCGCGTTCCCCCACGAGCTTTCGGGCGGGCAACGCCAGCGCGTGATGATCGCGATGGCGCTGGCCAACCACCCCGCGCTGCTGATCGCCGACGAACCGACCACCGCGCTGGACGTGACGATCGAGGCGCAGATCCTTGACCTGCTCGCGCGCCAGTCGGCGGAACGCGGCCTGGGTCTTTTGCTGATCAGCCACGATCTGTCGGTGGTGCGCCGCTACGCGCAGCGGGTCGCGGTGATGCAGGCAGGCCGGATTGTCGAGCAAGGGAGTGTTTCCCAGGTCTTCGCCGCCCCGGCCCACCCCTATACGCGCCGGCTGTTGGCCGCCGAACCCTCCGGCCACGCCGCCGCGGTCGCCGCCGACGCGCCGGTGGTGGCCGAAGCGCATCGGCTGTGCGTCGGCTTCGACCTCGGGCGCCGGTTCTGGCGCCGCCGGCCGCGGCTGGAGGCGGTGACGGACGTCTCCCTTGCGGTGCGCGCCGGCGAGACGCTGGGCGTGGTGGGCGAATCCGGCTCGGGCAAGACCACGCTTGGGTTCGCGCTGCTGCGCCTGGTGCCGGCGGCGGGGCGGACGGTGGTGCTGGGGCGCGATCTCGCCACCCTGGACCGCTCCGCGCTACGCCGGGCGCGGGCCGGGATGCAGGTGGTGTTCCAGGACCCGTTCGGCAGCCTGTCGCCGCGCATGACCGTGGGCGATATCGTGGCCGAGGGCCTGCGCGTCCATGAACCGAAACTATCGGCGGCGGAACGAACCCGGCGCGTTGCCGCCACGCTTGAGGAAACCGGCCTGCCAGCCGCCGTCATGGGCCAGTATCCGCACGAGTTCAGCGGCGGGCAGCGGCAGCGCATCGCGATCGCGCGGGCGATGGTGCTGACGCCGCGCTTCGTCGTGCTGGACGAACCGACCAGCGCGCTCGATCGGTCGGTGCAGGCGCAGATCGTCGATCTGCTGCGCCGGCTGCAGGTCGCGCATGGGCTGGCGTATCTGTTCATTTCGCACGATCTGCGCGTGGTGCGCGCGCTGGCGCACCGCATCGTGGTCATGCGGGCCGGGCGGATCGTCGAGGCGGGGGACACCGAGGCGGTGTTCGCCGCGCCACAGGACGAGTACACACGGACCCTGATCGCAGCGGCATGAGGCAACACCGCCATGAAACGCATCCGCCACCCCGACCGGCTGGGCCTGCATCTGCGCGTGGTCCTGGGCGATCAGACCGCGATCGGCCCGGGCAAGGCGGAACTGCTGGACGGGATCGCCGCCACCGGCTCGATCGCCGCCGCCGGGCGGCGCATGGGCATGAGCTACAAACGCGCCTGGGGGCTGGTGGAGGCGATGAACGCGATGTTCGCCGCACCGCTGGTGGAGGCGGCGAAGGGCGGGGCGGGTGGTGGCGGCGCGGCGCTGACCGCGACCGGGGCGGCGGTGCTGGCGGCGTATCGGCGGCTGGAAGCGGCAGCCGAGGCAAGTGGGGGGGAGGCGCTGGCGGAACTGCTTGCGGCACTGCGAACGACGTGACCGGCCCGGACCCGCTCAGTCCAACGACTATGACGACCCACCGCCGGACGGCGCCGAGCTGCTACCAATTCCGTTCGCCACCGCCGCGATCGGCGCGGTGTCGTTGCGGAACAGCGCCTGCACGTCATGGCCGAACTGAATCTCCGCGCCGACCAGCGCCAGCGCCACGAACATCGCCAGCATCGCGTATTCCAAGGCGGTGATGGCGCGCCGGTCCGCCTGCAAGGCTATTGCTGCCGCTCCGGCTCGCCGCATCACACCCTCCGAGTTCCAGCGCCCGCCCGAGATGGGTCTGTCGCCTGAGCCGATCCAAAATATCCTGGGCCCGAGTTAATGTATGTCCGGTGACAAAACCCTTACGACCCGCGAAACTGGCGCGAAATCGGATTGCAAGGAGCGTCCATGACCCAATCTACCCCTTTTCCGGTCGCTGTGGTAACCGGCAGCGCGTTGAATATCGGCCGCGCGATCGCCCGCGCGCTGGCCGCCGACGGCTTCGCCGTGATGGTCCACGCCCGCAGTTCGGCGGAAGACTGCGCCGAGACGGCGCGGCTGATCGTGGCGGCCGGTGGCCAGGCCGACGTGCATCTGGCCGACATCTCCGACCCCGACCAGGCGCGCGGTCTGATCGCCGCCACCGTCGCCCGGTTCGGGCGGCTGGACGTGCTGGTCAACAACGCCTCGCGCCGCCGCCAGACGCCGCTGGCCGAGATCACGCCGGCGGAATGGCGTGAGATCCTGGGCACCACCCTGGACGGCGCATTCTACTGCGCCCAGGCCGCTGCCGTCCCGATCGCCGCATCCGGCGGCGGCAGCATCGTCAACCTCGGCGGCATTTCGGCCCATGCCGGCACCACCGGGCGGGTCCACGCGGTCGCGGCCAAGGCGGGGATGATCGGGCTGACGCGCGCGCTGGCCAAGGAACTGGCGCCCCAGGGAATCACCGTGAACACGGTGGTCCCGGGCGATATCGACACGGTCCGCGGCGCCGCCGCCGGCGGCAATTCCGGCAAGGCGAGCCTGCCCGGCACGCTGCTCGGCCGGCGCGGGCGGCCCGAGGAAGTGGCCGGGATGGTGGCCTATCTGTGCTCGCCCCTGGCGCGTTTCGTGACCGGGCAGACCGTGCATGTGAATGGCGGGGCCTATCTGGGGTGACCGATACCGAGACGATCTTCGCCCCGGCCTCGGGCGCCGGCGCGGCGGCGATCGCGGTGCTGCGGCTGTCGGGGGCGGAAACCGGCGCGGTGCTGCGCGCGGTCGCGGGCCGGCAGCCCCCGCCGCGCCACGCCAGCTTGCGCCGGCTCCGCAACGCCGCCGGCGAAACATTGGACCATGCGCTGGTCCTGTGGCTGCCAGGTCCCGCCAGCTACACCGGGGAGGATTCCGCCGAACTCCATCTGCATGGCGGGCGCGCGGTGGTGGCCGCGGTGGCCGACGCGCTCGCCGCCGCCGGGGCGCGGCCGGCGGAACCGGGCGAGTTCACCCGCCGCGCGTTCCTCAACGGCAAGCTTGATCTGGTGGCGGCCGAAGCGGTCGCCGATCTGGTTGCAGCAGAAACCGAGGCGCAACGCCGCCAGGCGCTGCGTCAGTTGGAAGGCGCGCTGGGCGATCTGTATCGCTCCTGGTCCGCGCGGCTGCTGGCGCTGATGGCGGGCGAGGAAGCGCTGATCGATTTCCCCGACGAAGACCTGCCGCCGGCTTTGGCCGCCGCGGCCGCCGCCGAACGCGCCGCGCTGGCCGCCGACATCGCCGCCCATCTGGCCGATTCGCATCGCGGCGAACGGCTGCGCGAAGGGCTGGTGTTCGCGGTCACCGGGCCGCCGAACGTGGGCAAATCCTCGTTGGTGAATGCGCTGGCCGGGCGCGACGTGGCGATCGTTTCGGCCCTGCCCGGCACCACCCGCGACGCGCTGGAAACCCGCCTGATCCTGGGCGGGGTGCCGGTCACGCTGGTCGATACCGCCGGGCTGCGCGAGACCGCCGACCCGATCGAGGCCGAGGGCGTGCGCCGCGCCCGGGCGCACGCCGCCGCGGCGGACCTTGTGCTCGCGCTGTCCGAAGCCGGTTCACCCGCGCCGGCGCGCGAGCATGGCAGCGTTCCGGTTCTGGCGATCGCCACCAAGACCGATCTTGGCGGTGCCGTCCCGCCTGGCGCGCTCGGCGTCAGTGCCGCCACCGGCGCCGGCCTGGCCGCACTACGCGCCCGCCTCGCCGCCGCGGCGGAGCGCCTGACTCAGGCGGCCGGCCCAGCGCCGCTGACCCGCACCCGCCACCGCGCCGCCCTGACCGATGCGCTCGCGGCGCTGGAGCGTGTCGCCCCCCTGCCCGAGCTCCGCGCCGAGGACCTGCGCCAGGCCGTCCGCGCGCTGGGCCGCATCACCGGGGCGGTGGCGGTCGAGGACGTGCTGGACCGGATCTTCAGCGCCTTCTGTATCGGCAAGTAGCGCTGCACCTCGCCCCCGCCACCTTGACCCCACCGCTCTGCCAGCGCATGTGCACCGGGCCAGACGGTCGGACGACCGCTGTCGCGCAAGCGATAGAGGAAAGTCCGGGCTCCACGGGAAGACGGTGCCGGCTAACGGCCGGCGGGGGCGACCCCAGGGATAGTGCCACAGAAAACAAACCGCCCGCGTCCGCGCGGGCAAGGGTGAAACGGTGCGGCAAGAGCGCACCGCGCCGCCGGTAACGGCGGCGGCAGGGTAAACCCCACCGGGAGCAAGACCGAATAGGGGCGGCGCGCGGCACGCAAGTGGCCGCGAGGGGCATTCCCGCCCTGCCGCCCGGGTTGGTCGCACGAGGCGCGCCGCAAGGCGCGTCGCAGAGGAATGGTCGTCCCGTCCCCCA
>DAHWDR010000070.1:0-2881 GCA_027330745.1 Acetobacteraceae bacterium
CGGCGCGGCCCTGGTGCTGATCGATCCGCAGTTCAGCCGCTTTCTGCGCGCCAATATCGATCTGGAACCCTACGAGACGGTCCTGCGCGCGGTCGCGCTCGCACCGGACGCGATGCTGTTTCCGCGCTACGCGACGATGGAAGCCTGGGTGGAAAGTGACGGCCTGGATCCCGAACGCGCCCCGCCGGGCGCGGCCCCCGCGGTTGCGGCGCGGCTTGCCGCCTGCCTGGGCCAGGCGCTGGCGCGGTTCCTGCTGGCCGCGGGGCCGCACTGAACGTGTGCGCGCGTATGGCAGCCGGCCTGTGGTTCGGACAGTCTGCCGAGCAGGGTCGCGTCCCCGGGCACGTTCGCCTCGCGTTCAACCGTGACGCGCCGCCACGGATACCGGTCCCGACGCGCCCGGAAGCGCGGCAAGACGCGCTGAGGTCACGCCGCGATCGGTAACTACCGAGGTCGCGTCAGCCCAATACCGCCGCCATCGCCGCGCAGACGCGCGCCGTGTCGTCCTCGGTCAGGTCGGGGTGGATCGGCAGCGCCAGGATCCGCTCCGCCAGTGCCTCGGACACCGGCAGCGCGGCGCCGTCATGCGCCGCCTGATAGGCGGGCTGGCGGTGCAGCGGGCGGGGATAGTAGATCGCAGTCGGCACGCCGGCGGCACGCAGGCTGTCCTGCACCCGGGTGCGTTCCGCTGCGTCGCGCAGCAGCACCGCGTAGATCGCCCAGGCGGAGGTGCTGTCGGGCACGCGCGCGGGGATTTCGACCAGATTGCCCAGATGCCGGTCGTAGAATCGGGCGATGCGTTCGCGCGCGGCCAGTTCGTCGCGGAACACGGTCAGCTTGGCCAGCAGCACCGCGGCCTGCATCGTGTCCAGCCGCCCGTTCATGCCGGTGCGCAGCACCTCGTAGCGCGTGGTGCCTTCGCCATGGGTACGCAGGCTGCGGAACAGCGCGGCGCGATCGGCGGATTCCGTGAACAGCGCGCCGCCGTCGCCATAGGCGCCGAGCGGTTTCGACGGAAAGAAGCTGGTTGCGGTCGCATCCGCCGCCGCCCCCAGCGCGCGTCCATGCAGGGTGCAGCCGAAGCTCTGCGCCAGATCGTCCAGCGTGAACATCCCGCAGCGCGCCGCGATCGCGCGCAGCGCCGGCCAGTCCGCCGGCTGGCCGAACAGATCCACCCCGATCAGCGCCCGCGGACGCAGCCGCCCGGCCGTCCGCACCGCCTCGATCCGCGCGGCCAGGTGCGCCGGGTCGATTTGGAAACTGCGCGGATCGACATCGACGAAAACCGGAGTGGCGCCGAGCAGCAACGGCACCTCGGCGGTCGCGGTGTAGGTGAAGGCGGGCAGGAACACCGCGTCCCCGGGGCCGACGCCCTCCGCCATCAGCGCGATCTGCAACGCATCGGTGCCGGAACTGACCGCGACGCAGTGCGCTGCGCCGCAGAACGCGGCCAGCGCGCCTTCCAGTTCGGCCACCTCCGGTCCCAGTACGAACTGCCCATGCGCCAGCACGGCGTCCAGCCGCCGGCGCAGTTCCGGGGCGATGCGCGCCTGCTGCGCTTTCAGGTCCAGGAACGGAATCGGGGTCATGGTTGTCCTGTCAGCGGCATACGGCCGTCGGCATTATGGGCGAATTCCGGGATCAGCCGGCCGAGTTGTTCCAACGCCAGTCGGGTATGCCCGCCGCGGCAGGCGGATGCGATCTCCTCGATCGCGCGGCCGACGATCGCGGGGTCGGCGGTGCGCGGGGCGGCCATCAGCAGGCCCAGGGTCCCGGTGGGGACCGGCGGCTCCTGGCCGTGGAACAATTCCTCATACAGCTTCTCTCCCGGGCGCAGGCCGGTGAAGCGGATCTCGATATCTTCGTCCGGGCGCAGCCCGGCCAGGCGGATCATCTGCCGGGCGAGATCGGCGATCTTCACCGGTTCGCCCATATCCAGGACGAAAATCCCGCCCTGTTCGCCCGAGGGCAGCGGCGTATCGGCCAGCCCCACCACGGTGGCCTGCAACACCAGGCCCACCGCTTCGCGCACCGTCATGAAATAGCGCCGCATGTCAGGATGGGTGACGGTCAGCGGCCCGCCATGCGAAAGCTGGCGCGCGAACAACGGCACGACCGACCCGGTGCTGCCCAACACATTGCCGAAGCGGACCGTGATGCAACGCATCCCGCCACGTTGTGCGCGCGCCTCGATATCCAGCGCCTGACAATACATCTCAGCCAGGCGCTTCGACGCACCCATAACCGATGTCGGGTTCACCGCCTTGTCGGTGGAGATCAGCACCATTGCGCTTGCCCCGGCGGCGCGGGCGGCGTCCGCGACATGGCGGGTGCCGGCGGCGTTGGACAGCAGACCCTCCGCCGGATTCGCTTCCACCATCGGGACATGCTTCAGCGCAGCGGCGTGGAACACGAGTTCCGGGTGCGCCTCGGCGAACACGGCACGGATGCGGGCCTCGTCGCGCACATCGGCGATCACGGACAGGCGTGGGACGGCGGGATGGCGTTCGCCCAGCTCAAGATCGATCTGCCACAGCGCATATTCGCCGTTATCCAGCAGGATCAGGCGCTCCGGACCCAAAGCGGCGATCTGACGGGCAAGCTCGGAGCCGATCGTGCCGCCGGCGCCGGTGACGATTACGCGCCGCCCCTGCACCAGGCGCGCCATCGCCTCGCGGTCCAGCGGCATCTGGGCGCGGTTGAGCAGGTCGTCGATTTCCACCGGCCGGAGCTCCAGCGGGCGGGGTCGCGTGGCCGGGTCCAGCGCGGTCAGCTGCGGGGCGCGTCGGATCAGCATCCCGCAGCGATCCGCCTGCTCCACCAGCAGCGCCAAAGCGGGACCGGGGAGTTCGGCGCTGACCACCACCAGGGTGCGGGGCAG
>DAHWDR010000072.1:0-20595 GCA_027330745.1 Acetobacteraceae bacterium
CGGGTTTTTACGCACCCGACGGCTGCATCCGACATCCAGGGACCATCCACCCATGAACCTCAAGCTTCTCGGCGCCTTCGCCGCCGTCGCGCTGCTCGCGGCGTGCGCGAACAAGCCCGCCACCACCTCTGCCAATGGGGCCGGCGCGTCCGCCTCCACCGCCGGCCCGGCTCCGGGCAGCGAACAGGACCTGGTCGCCAATGTCGGCGATCGCGTGTTCTACGCGTTCAACCGGTCTACGCTGAACGCGTCGGGCAAGGCCACGCTGGACCGCCAGGCCGCCTGGCTGGCGAAATACCCGCAGGTGCAGGTGCTGGTCGCCGGCAATGCCGACGATCGCGGCACCGAAGAATACAACCTCGCGCTGGGGAACCGCCGTGCCAATACGGCGAAGGAATATCTGATCGCCAAGGGCGTCGCTGCCGCGCGGATCAAGACCATCAGCTACGGCAAGTCGCGCCCGGTGGCGCTCGGCGATAACGAGCAGGCTTGGTCGCAGAACCGCAATGCCATCACCTCGGTCCAGGGCTTCAACCCCCAGGGCAACTGAGGCCGAGCATTAATCGGTCTGCACTGGCGCATTCTCGATCGTCCTTCGGGACTTTGGGCGATGCGTCCGGCTTCCAGAGCGTCTCGGGGCAACCCGAGACGCTTCTTGTTTTTCGGGGCCGCTGTTTTTCTGCCGGTTGTCGGTGAGCCGGCGCCGTTTGATGTCGCATCGGTGATGTGGAGTCGGGCGGGCCGACCGTCGCGGCGCCATATTTGCCGGGTCTGATGCCAAAGCGCGCGCCTGGCGCCAGATCTGATCGGGAAGGAGGGTCGCATGTTGCTTCGGTTACCTCGGTGGCTGTTGCTGGGTGGATTGATGGCCTTACCCATGCTGGCGCCACCCCAAGCCGCGGCGCAGATCACTAGCCGGGAGGGGATCGCGCTTCGCGACGAAATCCTGGAACTGCGCCACGAGGTGGACGCGCTGCGCGCGCAGATGCCGGCGAACGGGTCCTATCTGGGCAACACCGAGCCGGCCACTTCTTCGTCCGGCAACAGCTCCGACATCGTGGTGCATCTGTTGGGGCGGATGAACACGCTGGAAGACGAAATCCGCCACATGCGCGGACAAATCGACGAGCTGAAGAACGACCAGCAACAGCAGATCGCCGATCTGAACAAGAAGATCGAGGATCTGAAATTCGAGGTTGAGAATCCGGGCTCGGCCGGAACGCCGCCCGCCGCGGCGCCGCCGGCGCCTTCCCATGCGGCGCCTTCCCATGCGGCGCCTTCGTTCCCCACGCGCCCGCCCGCGTCGGCCGCCCACGCCGCCAGCCCGATCGCCGCCGCCCGCGCCGCCCTGGCCCGTCACGACTATGCCGCGGCGGAGCGGATCGCGCACACGATCGTGGCGCGCCGCGCCGCCCCGGACGCGCCCGAGGCGCAGTTCATCCTGGCCGAGGCCCTGTCCGGCCAGCACCAGTGGTCGCGCGCCGCCATCGCCTACGATGACGCCTATAATCGCGCCAAGCGTGGGCCGCACGCTGCGCCCTCGCTGCTCGGGCTGGCCGCCTCGCTGGCGGCAATCAACGAAAGCCGCGCCGCCTGCGAAACCCTGGGCGAATTGCGCCAGCAATTTCCGCGTGATGCCCACGCGATGGCGGGCAACATTGCCGCGGTCGCGCGCCGCGCCCGCTGCCGCTGAGGCCGCCATGGGGGCGGGCGTCGCGCCGTCCGCCTTCGCCGCCCGCATCGAGCGGCTCGGTCCGTTTCCCGCGGACGCGCGCTTCGCCGTGGCGGTTTCGGGCGGTGGCGACAGCCTGGCCCTGGCGGTACTGGCCCGGACCTGGGCGGCGTCGCGCGGCGTGTCCCTGCGGGGCCTGATCGTCGATCATGGTTTGCGTCCCGGCGCCGCGGCCGAGGCGGAAATGGCGGCGGCACAGCTCGCCGCGCTGGCGATCCCAGCGCAGATCCTGCTCCTGACCGGGCTGGCTCCCGGGCCCGGCCTGGCCGCGCGCGCACGCGCAGCGCGGTACGCGGCCCTGGAAGCGGCCGGCGTGGCGGCGGGCGTTACCCATTTGCTGCTTGGCCACCACGCCGCCGACCAGGCCGAGACGCTGATCCTGCGTGCGCTCGCGGGCAGCGACGTTGCGGGGATGGCGGGCATGGGCGGCGCAGTCCGGTGGGGCAGGCTGTGGCTCTTGCGTCCGCTGCTGGATTTGTCGCCGTCCGCCCTGCGCGCGACCCTGACCGGCGCCGGCATTCGCTGGAGCGAGGACCCCAGCAACGCCGATCCCGCCGCCACCCGCGCCCGGCTACGTGCCCACCGCGCCGATCGCGCCGGGACCGGCTTTGCTACCAGGGCCCTGCGCGCCGCCGCCGCCGCCACCGGGGCCGCCCGCGCCGTCGCCGAAGCCGAGGCCGCCGACTACCTGGCCCGCTGCGCGCCGTTGCGCGCCGAGGGGTATGCGCTGCTCCCGGGCGGCCCTGTACCACTGCCGGCACTGGCCTGGCTGCTTGCCGCCGTTGCCGGCAGCCCCCGCGTGCCGCCCGGTCCTGGCCTTGCCGTGCTCGCCGCGGCGCCGCGGCCCGCCACGCTGGGCGGTGCGCGCTTGCTGCCGGCGGGTCGGCTGGCGCCAGGTGGGTGGCTGCTGGTGCGTGAAGCAGCGCGTCAGGCGCCCGCGGTGCCGGCGCGGTCTGGCGCGGTCTGGGACCGGCGGTTCCGGCTGGACCGTGCGGCCGAGCCAGACTGCGCTTCTGAATCGCTGGCTGCTGAGTCGCCTTCCTCTGGCACGCATACTTTGGGCGCGCTGGGGGCGGACGCGTCGCGGCTGCGGCGTATCTCGGCCCTGCCGGCTGCCGTGCTGGAGACCTTGCCGGCGATTCGCCGCTTCGGGCAGGTCCTGGCGGTGCCCCCGCTGGATCAGGGCGCAGCCGGATTCACCACCTGCTTCGTTCCGCCCGGCGGGTGGACATTCGCGCCGTTCCAGCCGTCGACCCCAAGGGACTGTGTGACGGGGGGATGCGCGACAGGCGGGGACACCCTATGTTAGGCTTCCGTTTCCCAGGCCACGGTGTGGCCCGGCCCCGTTCCAGACAGCATCCGGACCCGACCGCATGAGCAATTTCGGCCGCAACCTCGCGCTCTGGGTGATCATCATCCTGCTGCTCGTGGTCCTGTTCAATCTGTTCCAGCCGGGGACCGGGCAGACGCCCTCCACCCAGGTGGCGTATTCGGATTTCCTGCATCAGGTCGAGAAGGGCCAGGTGCGCGACGTGGTGATCCAGGGCCGCATCGTCAGCGGTCAGCTGGCGGACGGGCGCACCTTCGCCACCTACACGCCAAGCGACCCGACCCTGGTCAAGACCCTGACCAGCCACGATGTGCGCGTCATCGCCAAGCCGCCGGCCGGCGAGAATCCGCTGCTGGCGATGCTGCAATCCTGGTTCCCGATCCTGCTTCTGATCGGCTTCTACGTCTTTTTCATGCGCCAGATGCAGTCGGGCGGCGGCCGCGCGATGGGCTTCGGCAAGTCCCGCGCCCGCCTGCTGACCGAAAAGCAAGGTCGCGTGACGTTCGAGGATGTAGCCGGCATCGACGAAGCCAAAAGCGAGCTGCAAGAAATTGTGGAGTTCCTGCGCGACCCGCAGAAATTCCAGCGCTTGGGCGGCAAGATCCCGAAGGGCGTGCTGCTGGTCGGCCCCCCCGGCACCGGCAAGACCCTGCTCGCCCGCGCGATTGCGGGGGAGGCGAACGTGCCGTTCTTCACCATTTCCGGCTCCGACTTCGTCGAGATGTTCGTGGGCGTCGGCGCTTCGCGCGTGCGCGACATGTTCGAGCAGGGCAAGAAGAACGCGCCCTGCATCATCTTCATCGACGAGATCGACGCGGTCGGCCGCCATCGCGGCGCCGGCCTGGGCGGCGGCAACGACGAGCGCGAGCAGACGCTGAACCAGATGCTGGTCGAGATGGACGGCTTCGAATCGAACGAAGGCGTGATCCTGATCGCCGCCACCAACCGCCCCGACGTGCTGGACCCGGCGCTGCTGCGCCCGGGAAGGTTCGATCGCCAGGTGGTGGTGCCGAACCCGGACGTGAACGGGCGGGAGAAGATCCTGCGCGTGCACATGCGCAAGGTGCCGCTGGCCTCCGACGTCGATCCGAAGGTGATCGCGCGCGGCACGCCCGGGTTCTCCGGCGCCGATCTGGCCAATCTGGTGAATGAGGCGGCGCTGATGGCGGCCCGCCTGGGCAAGCGCGTGGTCGCGATGGCCGAGTTCGAACACGCCAAGGACAAGGTCATGATGGGCGCCGAGCGCCGCTCGCTGGTCATGTCCGAGGCCGAGAAGCGCATGACAGCGTATCACGAAGGCGGACATGCGCTGTGCGCGCTGCACGAACCGGAATGCGACCCGGTGCACAAGGCCACCATCATCCCGCGCGGGCGTGCCCTGGGGCTGGTGATGAGCCTGCCGGAGGGGGACCGCTACTCGAAATCGAAGTCCAAGCTGCTGGGCGAACTGACCATGGCCATGGGTGGACGCGCGGCGGAGGAGATCATCTTCGGCTCGGACAAAGTGTCCAACGGCGCGTCCGGCGACATCAAGATGGCAACCGATCAGGCGCGGCGGATGATCACCGAATGGGGCATGAGCGAGAAACTGGGGATGATCGCCTATGGCGATAATTCGCAGGAGGTGTTCCTGGGCCATTCGGTGACGCAGGCGAAGAACGTATCGGAGGCAACGGCACGGGAAATCGATGGTGAGATCAAGGAAATGATCGATCGGGCCTATGCCAAGGCGAAGCGGATCCTGACCGAGAATGTCGAGGAACTGCACCGTCTGGCGCGCGGCCTGCTGGAATACGAGACGCTGTCGGGCGACGAAATCCGCACCATCCTGCGCGGTGAGCCGGTGATCCGGAAGGTCGTGGACGAGCCGGCGCCGGAGAATCGCCGGGCCTCGGTGCCGACCACGGCACGGCCGGCGCCGGTGCCGCCGGCGGGCGGTCTGGGGGCGGCACCGCTGCCGGGATAGGCGGGAGGGGCCGCCCCGCCCCCCCCTTCGATCACCTGGAACGGGCGGTGCACACGCCTGGTGGTATCGATTCTGGGAAGGCTAGGGCCTGGGTTCGAGTATAATGTGGCCGACAGCCGTATTCGACGCCGGCACTGTGTAGAAGCGGTGGATCTCTTGCACCTTGTCATCGAGCGCGCCGCGCATGACCAGCCACATGATCATTTCGATACCCTCGACGCCGGCTTCGCGCATATAGTCCAAGTGTGGGATTCTGGTGAGGGCGATCGGATCGTCAGCGATTTTGTCAAGGAAGTCCCGGTCCCATGCGCTGTTGATCAGGCCGGCACGCGATCCGCTGATCTGGTGCGAAAGTCCCCCGGTCCCGAAGACAACGACCCGCAGGTCTTCCGGATAGGACTCGACCGCCTTGCGGATCGAACGGCCGAGCATGAAGCAGCGTCGCCCGGTGGGGGGTGGAAACATGACGACGTTGACAGCCAACGGCACGACCTGGCACGGCCAGTTGGTAACATTGCCGAACATCAGGCTGAGCGGCACGGTCAGGCCGTGATCGACTGCCATCCTGTTGACGACGGTCAGATCGAACTCATCCAGGATGACCGACTGGGCGATGTGAGACGCCAGTTCCGCGTGGCCCCGCACCATCGGCACCGGCCGCGCCCCCCATCCTTCGTCCGCGGGCGGATATTCCTCCGCGCATCCCAGGGCGAAAGTCGGGATCAAGTCCACCGAAAAGGCCGTCGCGTGGTCGTTGAACACCACGATTGCCACGTCGGGATTCAAATCCGCAATCCATTGTTTGGAGCGCTCGAAGCCCGCGAAGACACGTTTCCAATACGGTTCTTCGGTCTTCCCGAGGTCCAGCGCGGCCCCAATGGCGGGAACGTGCGAGCAGCCAACTCCGGCGACGATCCTAGCCACGATCTTCCCACTCCGATTTGCTGCGGTTGCCGTCAATCGATCGGCCGCCCTTCAGCATCATGTCGGCATAGCCTTCCTGGCTGATGCCGCTCATGATCGCGGCGATCTGCTGGACCGAGAGACCGTCGGTCGCAGCGAGCTTGGCGGTGAAGTAGATGTTGCCACCGAGTTCCAGGATCCGATTCCACTGTCGCGCGAGGATGGCGTCGCGCTGTTCCGGCGTGAGCCGATAAGTGCGTAGATACGTCGCTTCATCGGCCTTAAACGCGTCCCGGTTCTCCCGCCTCAGCAGGGACATGCAGAACATATTGATTCCGTAGCCCTGGCGCGAACGCTCGGCATCGAACACGAACGTGCCTGGAATGTCATCATAGTCCTTCGCCGTGCGGGCCATGGTCCCCCCTGCTGGTCGATCCGTTGGCTGCGCCGCGCGAGCGCCGCCCGCGATGCGCGGCACTTGCGTATCACCAACGTGGCCGCATGTAATCAGGTCAATCGGATGATGGCGTTCTGGTATAGGTCCGGTCCCATGGCGGATTTGCCTCCCTGGAAGATTTCCCGCTCCGCGATCCAGTCGCGCGATTGCGTGAATGCCTCCGCGGTATAGGGCTCGAACACGATGCGCTCGCCAGGACCCCAACGGCGGGTGTCCATGATCGCGTGATAGCGCTCCGGAAACTCGCTTTTGTAAAAGTGGGTGTACTGCTCGGGGCGCAGGTCGATATCGCGCTGTGCGCGCTTGAGCGCGCGGAGAAACCGCTTGAGGTCTTCCTCATCCGGTGTGCCGGTGATCATCGAAGCGATCATGAACGTCGTATCGATAATCTTTCGATATCCGAGTTGCTCGGCCAGATAGTATGGGCCGCTGAACAACGTGGAAGCCTGCGACTTGCCTTCAAGCAAGTTGTCGAGTCGCTTGAACAGCATGCCCTCAGTGAAGGACAGGTTGATCCTGGCCAGCGGCATGTACTGCTCAAGCGCCTGGATGCTGGAATAGTGGCTCCCGGACTGATAGCCTACCGAGACGGGAACGCCCGCGAGGTCTTCCGGACGGCGGATCGGAGAGTCATGCGGCACGAAAATGCCGGCCGGCGCCACCGAATACACGTCCGCCCACAGCTTGCCGTGACCGTTTGACGCCGCCACGTTCACGGTCCAGTGGCAGGCACAGTTGACGTCGGAGGTGCGACCTTTTTCGAAAGTCTGGTAGGCCCCGGCCTTCTGTCCGTCCTGGTCGTGCGATTTCCCGTCCGTCGATCGTATGGTTTCTTCGAAGACATATTCGAGTCCCTCGTCCGCAAAGTAGCCCTTTTCCTCGGCTACCCATTCCTGCAGCCGAAAATGCGGCTGGATGATGAACTTTTGATTTTTCATGCGGTCCTCCTTGTGCCCAAGAATGTCACCCGAACACTAGAGTGGCGGCGCGGTAGGCGCTACCGGTTGATAGGAATAGATTGTATTCCATTCAGGAATGCCATATCGTCGCGCGCATGCGATAGCGGATGACGTGGCCAAAGCCGTGGGCGAAAACGACATCGGACTTCGGCACCTGAGGGTTCTGAGCCTGCTGCTGGAAGTCGGCAGCATCACGCGCGCGGCGCAGATTCTAGATACGACACAGTCGTCGGTCAGCAAGATATTGGCCAAGCTGCGGGATCATTTCGGAGATCCGCTGTTCGTGCGGGTCGGCTTCTCGATGCGCCCGACCCCCAAGGCGATCGCACTTGTGCAGCCGCTGCGAGAACTGCTGGCCGCCTCGGAGGCATTGCGGACCTCGACTCTGCCTTTCGATCCAAAATCTTCGGTCAGAGAGTTCTCCATACTGGTCACCGAGGTTGGTATGATCCAACTGATACCGCCACTCATGAGGCATCTGGAAAAGCAGGGACATGGCTTGCGGCTCAGAGCCATTCCGCTCGATTCGCGGCAATTCGGAGCCCGTCTCGAAAGCGGCGAGGCGGATCTCGCCTTTGGGGCGTTTCCCGCTGCTGCGGCGACGCTGCGGCGCCAGCACCTCTATTCCGACACCTACGTGAGCGTGGTGCGCAAAGCGCATCCGCGCATGCGCGAGCTGTCCAGTGTGGACGCCTTTCTACGCGAACGCCACATCCTGGTGACCTCGTCAAGCACCGGCCATGCCGTGCATCAGGCATTGGAGCAGATATTATCCACCGCGCTGGACCAGGGCCACGTGCAGGTTCGGGTACCCAGTTTTGTGATTGCGGCGTTCGTCGCAAACCGAACCGATTCCATCGCCACCATGCCGGCCAGATTGGCGGAATATCTGGTTGACGATCTGCAGCTGGCGATTTTCCCGACCCCGCTCACCCTGCCGCGCATCGAGATCAGCCAGTTCTGGCACGAGCGGGTCCATGCCGACCGTGGTCATCGCTGGCTTCGCGCAGCAATTCATCAACTGTTCGGCGTGTCGCGGGTGGGCGAAGCGTCTCAGACAGTGGCCAGCCCGGCGCCGCGACCAACCGTGCGGACAAAGCAATCCTGAGTGTCGGTCCGGCAGCAACCCCGGTCATCAGAATCGATTCGCGGTGGCTCGAACGCGTTGCACTGCCCTGATCCGATCCCTATCGACGTACGGAAGCAGCAATTGGCGACCCAGGTCTGATCCCCACCCGAGGCCAGGAGACCTGCCCTCTACCGCCCCATTCGCTGGATGATCGCGCGTAGCTGCAACCGATCGCCCTTGTAGTTCCCGGTCAGCGCATACATCACCAGATTGATCCCGAACCGATCCGCCAGTTCCCGCTGCTCCCCGCCCCCCGGCACCGTCGCGTAGGCGGTGCGCCCGTCGCGATCGATCGCCCAGGCCGCCGCCCAGTCCGCCGCGCCGATCACCACGGGGGACACATCGTCGCCGGCCCGCGCGTCCCGCCGCGTCACCCACACCGCCCCCCCCGCATAGCGCCCCGGATAGCGCCGCAGCAGGTAGAAGCTGCGCGCCAGCACGTGATGGATCGTCAGCCGGGTCAGGGGCGCCACCGCGATCCCGCTCAGCGCCCGCCGCAGCGCGGCCGGATCCGGCTGGCCGCCGTTGCCGGTTCCGGTATCCAGCACCACGATCCCTCCCCGCGCCATGAACCGCCGCAGCGCCGCCGCCGCCGCCGCGGACGGCGCCGGGGCATCCGCCAGCACCGGCCAGTACAGCAGCGGATACAAACTGAGATCGCTCGCCCCCGGCACCACCGGGTCGGGGGGACCCAGGAAGGCCGCGGTCCGCTCGCTCACCAGCGCCGACAGCCCGATCAGCCCCTGGCGTGAGATGCGGTCGATCCGCGCCGAACCGGTGACGACATAGGCCAGCCGGATCTGCAGCGCCGCCGTCGGCACCGCGGCCCGGGCCGGTATGCCGGCCGCCAGCCCGGCCACCAGCAGCGTCGTCAGCCACAGCAGCCCGCGCAGCCGCAGCGCGATCAGCAGATCCACCGCCAGTAGCGCCGCCCCGGCCGCCACCAGCCACCCCCCCAGCGCGAGTCCCGGGGCCAGCGCGCCGAACCCCAGGCCGGGGGCTCCGGGCGCGGTCTGCGGCAACCCTACGCCCCCCGCCAGCGGTCGGGCCCGCCGGTCCCCAGGTGGGCCATAGATCCCCGGCGGATCGGCCGGCGACGCCGCCGCCCGCGCCAGTGCCGCCGCCGTCAAGCCGCGCGCCGCGGTGCCTGGCCGAACCAGCGCCCCCGACCCGTCCAGCACCCGCCAGGGCGCCAGCACCGCGCCGCGTGCTCCCGCCGCCGGCGGCCGGCCGGGCGTCAGCCGGGTCAGCCGCCGCAGCATCGCCACGAACAGCCCGGAAAGAGGCAGGTTGGACCACGCCGCGTTTGCGGTGACGTGGAACAGCACCACCCAGCCGCGCCCCTCCGGTCGTGCCGTCACCAGCGGCGTGCCATCGGTCAGGCTGGCCCAGGACTGCGCCGCCAGCCGCGCCGAAGGCCGTGCCAAGACCTGCCGGCGCACGGTCACATCCGCCGGCACAGCCAGCCCGGCGAAGGGCGAGGTGGGGGGGAACCGCGCCAGATGCTCGGGCCGGCTCCACGACATCGCTCCGCCCAGCGCGCGGTCCCCGGCCAGGAGCCGCTCGGGCAGCAGCTTGTCGGTAGCGCCGGCGGCCAGCGCGGGGCCGGCGAAGCGCAGCAGCACGCCACCGCGGCGGATCCAGGCCGTCAGTGCAGCGGTCTCGACGCCGGCCGGGGCGGTATCGGCCAGCACGATCATCGTGGCATGGCTGTGCGCCAAGTGGGCGAGCGGGGCGGCGCGCACCGCCGCATACGGGGTCAGGGCGCGGGTGACGTAGTAGAGGGGCCCCAGGAACGGCCGCTCCGCCGCCGTCGGATTGTCAGTGGCCAGGCCGACCTGCGGCCGGCCGAAGCCCGCGTCCAGCGGCACCACCGTCCCCGCGGACGCGCCGACTGACAGCACCAGACGGCGGATCCGGTTGCGCGGCCCGGGTGGCAGGCGGAGCAGCGCCGACCCGATAGCGGCACCGGCGGGAATCGTCACCTCGCTCGCGGCCAAGGTGGCGCCGGCCGATGTCTCCGCCAGAATCGTGGCGCGTGTCGGTATGGGCCGCGCCGTGGTCGCCAGACGCAGCCGCAACCCGTCCGGGCGCGGCTCGGGGGGCAGCAACAGCAGCGGTGGCGTGGCCGGGCGCAGGGCACGCAGCGGACCGAGCGCGGCCAGCGCGCGCGCGAACGCCGCATAGCCCGGCCCGTCGGTGAGGCCGTCGGCCAGATAGATCGCGGCGCCCGGGCAGGAGGGCACGCAGCTGGCCCGCAGTGCCACGAGATCAGCCGGGCGGTCGGGCGGCCAGGCTTGCGGGCGCAGAGCGGCGAGACGCGCGGCAAGCGCGGCGGCCGGCAGGGCAGGGGTGGGGCGCGGCGGGGCACCGGACGCATCGGCAGCGGTGGCGAGCAGTACCACCTTCCGCCCGGCGCGCGCCGCGCGTGCCAGCACCCCCGCCGCGGCCCGCTGCACCCGCGGCCAGGCCGGGGCCGCCGCCCAGCCATTATCGATCACGAGCAGCAGCGTGCCGCGCCCGGGCAATACCGCGCCGGGGCGCAGGATCGGCCCCGCCAGGCCCAGCACGATCAGCGCTGCGGCCAGCAGACGCAGCGCCAGCACCCAGGGGGGCGTGCGGGCCGGGGTTTCCTCGGCGGTCGCGATCCCGGCCAGCAGGGCGATCGCGGGGAAGCGCTGGCGGCGCGGCAGCGGCGGCGTGAGGCGCAGCAGCCACCACAGCGCGGCCAGCGCGGGCAGGGCGAGCAGCAGCGCGGGGGCGGCGAACAGCACGCGCCAATGTAGCACGCACCAGGCTGGCACGCGCCGGTGTCGCAGGACGCGGACGCCGCCCGCAGGGGCGGTGCCGACTTGTAATTCGATCGGCTGCGCTGCCCGTCCGCCGCTTGACCGGACCGGGGCCGCGGACCGATATACGCGCACCCCCTCCGGTCCGGTGGCAGAGTGGTGATGCAGCGGACTGCAAATCCGCGAATGTGGGTTCGATTCCCGCCCGGACCTCCATCCCCCCGATCGAGGACGCAGCCCGGTGCAGGACGCGGCCGCCACCACGGGCATCGCCGCGTGGAAGGAAATCTGGCACCAGCGGCTTCTGTTCTGGCTCAGCGCCGCGATCGTCGGGGCGGTCGCCCTCGCGTTCGGCCGGGGAACGGTTGCGGCGGCAGCGCTGTTTCACCGCGTCAGCGACCCGCGCCCTTGGATCGTGTTCCTGATCTGCCCCGCGGGGCTGGCGGCGATCGTGTTCCTGACCCGAACGATCTTTCCCGGCGCCCAGGGCAGCGGCATCCCGCAGGCGATGGCCGCGATCGGCATGGAGCGGGTGGAATCCGCCCGGACCATGCTGTCCTGGCGCATCGCCATCGGCAAGACGCTGCTGACGATTGCGGGGTTCGCTATCGGTGCCTCGATCGGCAAGGAAGGCCCCACCGTGCAGATCGGCTGCTCGGTGATGAACGGGCTGGGCGGGCTGGGGCTGAAACCGTCGCGTGAACTGCTGCGGCTGCTGGTGCTGGCCGGCGGCGCGGCCGGGATTGCCAGCGCTTTCAACACGCCGATCGCCGGGGCCGTGTTCGCGATCGAGGAGATGGCGCATTACCACGTGGACGGCGTGATCGGGCGGCGGCTGTTGGTGGTGACGGCGATCAGCGGCCTGACCATGCTCGCGCTGACCGGCAACGTGTTCTATTTCGGCACCGTTTCCGCCGCGCTGCCCTGGGGGCCCGGGTGGATTGCGGTGGCCGCGCTCGGCGTGACCGGTGGCCTGCTGGGCGGGGCGTTTGCGCGGCTTCTGACCATCCCGGCGGCCCGGCTGCCGCGCCTGATGCGCCGCCTGCGCAACGCCACGCCCGAGGGGTATGCGGCGGTCTGCGGCGTGGCGCTGGCGGGCCTCGGCTTCGCGTCTGGAGGTCATGCGTTCGATGCCAGCCATGGCACCGCGGTGGCGGCGCTGCATGGGATCGCGGCGCCGTCGCTGGCGTTCCCGTTGCTGAAATGGGCGGCCACGATCGTGTCCTATATGTCGGGGATTCCGGGAGGGATTTTCGCGCCCTCGCTCTCCGTCGGGGCAGGAATGGCGGGCTGGTTCGCGCCGTTGTTTCCCCATGTCGGGCTGCCGGTGCTGGCGATGCTCGGCATGGCGGCGTATTTCTCGGGCGTGGTGCAATCGCCCGTTACCGCGGCGGTGATCGTGCTGGAGATGACCAACAACATGGAGATGACGGTGGCGGTCTCGGCGGCGGCGGCGTTGGGCACGGCGATCTCGCGTCTGGTCTGCCGCAAGCCGATCTACGCGGCGATGGCCGATCAGTTCCTGGACGCGATGCGCGAGCGGCGCGCGCCATGACCGACGATCCGGTACCCGCGAAGCCGAAGCTGGTCGCGGCCAAGCAAGCCTGGGCGCGGGAAGGCCGGCTATTGACCGGCCGGCCAGGCGATCCTGCACGCGACCGCTTGCCGCCGGGCCAGCAACTGGTCACGGACTGGCCGGTGCTCGATCTTGGGACGCAGCCCGAGGTCACGCCCGAGACCTTCCGGCTGGATATCGACGGCGCCGTGGCGCATCCGTTGCGGCTGGATTTCGCCGCGCTGCGGGCGCTGCCCGCGGTCGAGAGCGTGTCCGACATCCACTGCGTCACGCAATGGTCGCGCTACGACAACCGCTGGACCGGCGTCGTCGCCGCCACGCTGATCGCGGCCGTGGCGCCGAAGGACGAAGCGCGGTTCGTGATCTTCCACGCCGCCGACGGTTATACCACCAATATCGCGCGGGAGCGGTTCGAGCGGGCGGATTCGTTGCTCGCCTATGCGTGGAATGCGGCGCCGATCGCGCGCGAACATGGTGGGCCGGCGCGGATGGTGATTCCGTCGCTCTATCTGTGGAAATCGGCGAAATGGGTGCGGCGGATCGTATTCGCGCTGACCGACCAGCCGGGGTTCTGGGAACGGCGGGGGTACCATAATCAAGGCGACCCTTGGGCCGAGGAGCGATACTCGTAGCCAGCCCGAGACGGTCCGGCCAGGGATGTGATGGGCGAATACCGAAGTGACGGACGCCGGCCGGCGGCGGCTCGCGCCTTGGGGAGCCGCACCAAGCGGAGAGGCGGCCAGGAATGGCGAACGTCGCATAAATTATGTGCAGTTCGATCTGGACGCGACGATAATTTAGGCGAATCGCGTCTAAACGCGCCAGAATTTTTGCTGCACTGCGCAAATCATGATGGACAGGAAGCGCCGAGGGTGCAATCGTCACGGCTAGGAAGAGGAGAGGCTCCTCATCCTGCCGTGTGACTGGCGTTTCCTCCCTAAACTTGGGCCCGGCGGGTTGTCCCCGCCGGGCCCTTTCTTTTGCTATCGTACTCGGCGGTATCTGTCACGCAGAATCCTGCCCCGATCCTGCCGCAATGATGATTTTCTTGCGAGCGATCGTTGTGCGGCGCACAAATCTAACCTGCCCCGCGCATCCCGCGCCACGTGTGACAAAGCGCCGGCTTCTGCGTAGGGTCCGGCCGCAATCGCTCCCGGACCCGTCCCCCATGCGCCTGTCGCACAGCCTGATTCCCACCCTCAAGGAAACCCCGGCCGAGGCGCAGATCGCCTCGCACCGCCTGATGCTGCGCGCGGGGCTGGTGCGGCAGACTTCGGCGGGGATCTACGCCTGGCTGCCGCTCGGCCATCGCGTGCTGCGCAACATCGAACGCATCGTGCGCGAGGAACAGGACGCCGCCGGCGCCCAGGAATGCCTGATGCCCACGATCCAGCCGGCCGAGCTGTGGCGCGAATCCGGCCGCTACGACGATTACGGCAAGGAGATGCTGCGCATCCGCGACCGCCACGACCGCGAGTTGCTGTTTGGCCCGACCAACGAGGAGATGATCACCGATCTGCTCCGCGGCTCGGTGCGCAGCTACCGCGAGCTGCCGCAGATCCTGTACCACATCCAGTGGAAGTTTCGCGACGAAGTCCGCCCCCGCTTCGGCGTGATGCGCGGGCGTGAATTCCTGATGAAGGACGCCTACAGCTTCGATCTGGACTATGCCGGCGCCGTGATCAGCTATCGCAAGATGATGCTCGCCTATATGCGTACCTTCCAGCGCCTGGGTCTGAAAGCGATCCCGATGGTGGCCGAATCCGGGCCGATCGGCGGCGATCTGAGCCACGAGTTCATCATCCTCGCGCCCACCGGCGAAAGCCAAGTGTATTACGACGCCGCGTTCGAGGAGATCGACTATCTGACGCGCGGCGCCGGCGGGTTCGACCACGACAGCGCCACCGACCTGGACCGGTTCTTCACCGAGATGACCACCCATTACGCCGCCACCGACGAGAAGCACGATCCCGCCGCCTGGGACAAAATCCCGCAGTCGCGCCGGCGCGAAGGGCGCGGGATCGAGGTCGGCCATATCTTCTATTTCGGCACCAAATACTCGGCTGCGATGGGCTTCGCCGTCGCCGGCCCGGACGGCAAGCAAGCCGCGCCCGAGATGGGCAGCTACGGCATCGGCGTCTCCCGCCTGGTCGGCGCGGTGATCGAGGCGTCCCACGACGAAGCCGGCATCATCTGGCCCGACGCGATCGCGCCGTTCCGTTGCGCCATCTTGAACCTGAAATCCGGCGATCCGGTTTGCGATAGCGTCTGCGAGAGCCTTTACGCCAAGCTTGGTCCCGCGGCGCTGTACGACGACCGCGCCGACCGCGCCGGGGTGAAATTCGCCGACGCCGATCTGATGGGTCATCCATGGCAGATCGTGGTCGGACCGCGCGGCGCCGCCACCGGGCGCGTGGAGCTGAAGCGCCGCGCCGGCGGTGAGCGCATAGAGCTGACCGCGGAAGACGCGCTGGCGCGGATCGCCTGAGTGTTCAACGCCTTCGAACGCGCCGTTGCCGCCCGCTACCTGCGCGCCCGTCGCGGCGAGCGATTCGTCTCCGTCATCGCCGCGTTCTCGCTGATCGGAATCGCGCTGGGAGTGGCGACGCTGATCATCGTCATGAGCGTGATGGGCGGGTTCAAGATCGACCTGCTGAACCGCATCCTGGGGTTCAACGGCGACCTAAGCGTCTATGGCGCCGGCGGCCGCATCGCCAACTACCTGCCGGTCGCGCAGCGGATTGCCAAGCTGCCCGGGGTCACCGCGGCGATCCCGGTGGTGGATGGCCAGGTGCTGCTGACTGATCCACATGGCACCTCGGCTGGCGGCTTCGTGCGCGGGATCGCGGCCACCGACCTGACCCGGCTGCGTGCGGTCAGCGGTCATATCCAGGCCGGGTCGCTGGCGAAGTTCCATGGCAATGACGCGATCGCGATCGGCGTCGGCATGGCGCGGCGCTTCGGCGTCTGGGTGGGCGGGCGGATTACTCTGGTCTCGCCCCAGGGTGCGGCCACGCCGTTCGGTACCATCCCGCGCGTGCGCGCCTATAAAGTGGTCGCGATCTTCAAAGTGGGCGAGAACGACTATGATTCCAGCTACGTGTTCATGCCGCTGCCCGCCGCGCAGATCTATTTTCAGAAGCCCGGCGCGGTGACCCAGATCGCGGTGACGGTGCAAGACCCCGAGCGGGTGCGCGTGTCCACCGATGCGATCCGGCGCGCTTTCCCCGGCCCCGGCCTGACCGTGATCGACTGGCAATCCTCGAACAACGGTTTTTTCACCGCGGTCGCGGTGGAGCAGAACGTGATGTTCCTGATCCTGACGCTGATCATCCTGGTGGCGGCGTTCAACGTGATCTCGTCGCTGATCATGATGGTGAAGGACAAGACGAAGGATATCGCGGTGCTGCGTACGTTGGGCGCCGGGCGCGGCGCCATCATGCGCATCTTCCTGATGTGCGGGGCGTCCGTGGGACTGCTGGGCACCGGCGCCGGTGCCGCGCTGGGGATCGCCTTCACGATGAATATCGACCGCATCCAGGATCTGGTGACGCGGATCACCGGCGTCGATGTGTTTAATCCGGAAGTCTATTACCTGACCCATCTCCCGGCCCGGCTGGACTGGACCGAAGTCAGCCGCATCATCCTGATGTCGCTGCTGCTGTCTTTGCTGGCGACGCTGTATCCGTCCTGGCGGGCGGCGCGCACCGACCCGGTGGAGGCGCTGCGTGGCGAATAGCCCGCTGGTGCTGCGCGGCGTCGTGCGCACCTACCGCACCGGTGCCGGCGCGCTGCCGGTCCTGCGCGGGGTGGATTTGGCGCTGGAAGCCGGGGAGATCGTGGCCCTGGTCGCGCCCTCCGGCGCCGGTAAATCCACGCTGCTGCATCTGGCCGGGCTGCTGGAACAGCCGGATGGCGGCGCGGTGATCGTGGACGGGCGCGACGCCGGCGCGCTGTCGGATGCGGCGCGTACCGCGATACGGCGCGACACGATCGGCTTCGTCTATCAGTTCCATCATCTGCTGGGCGAGTTCTCGGCGGAAGAAAACGTGGTCCTGCCGCAGTTGATCGCCGCGATCCCGCGCGCCCGCGCGGTGGTGCGCGCCCGCGCCCTGCTTGGCGCGTTCGGCCTGGCGGCGCGGCTGCATCATCTGCCGGGCAAACTCTCGGGCGGCGAGCAGCAGCGCGTCGCAATTGCCCGCGCGCTGGCCAACGCGCCGCGGGTGCTGCTGGCTGACGAACCGACCGGAAATCTGGACGTCGCCACCGCCGGCGTGGTGTTCGAGGAATTGCTGGCTACGGTGCGGCGCGAGGGTGTGGCGGCGCTGATCGCCACCCATAACCCGGACCTGGCCGCGCGCATGGACCGCGTGGTGACGTTGCGCGACGGGGTGGTGGCGCCGGGCTGACGACACGCATTCCTGTGTGGCGGGCGAGGAGCAGGCGGCTACCGCCGCATCGCCCACAGCAGCAGCAGGAACAGCCCGATCGCCACGGCCTGCAGGATCACCCGCCACCGCATCAGCCGGTTGGACCGCCGCGGGTCCCCCCCCCCTCGCGCGACGCCCAGCAATCCGGCGAACAGCACCCCCAGGACGCCCGCCATCGCCAGACCCATCAGGATGAGCAGCAGGATCGACATGATCGGAGTCTACGTGCCCTGCCCATCGCCTAGCAACATCGCCCTGGCTTGCGCCCACCCGGTCGCGTCGGGCGCGCAGATCAGCCCACCCCCGGTCTCGGTGGGCGTGTATTCCGAACCGTCGAAGCGCGCCGAGAACCCGCCCGCCTCGCGGTGGATCAGCCAGCCCGGCGCGTGATCCCACGGCAGCAGCCGGTTGTACAGCAGCAGATGGCACCCGCCCGAGGCCGCCAGGCGGTATTCATGTCCCGCACAGCGGTAGTTCCACGACGCGGCCAGTCCCGTCAGCCCGGTCATCATGCGCCCGCGCATCGGCTCCGGCAGGAACTGCCAGGACAGCACCGCGGTCATGCGTGCCGGCGGCGCGGGATCAGCGACCCGCAACACGCTGCGTGCCCCGTCCGGCATTTCCAGCCACGCCCCCAGTCCCGCCACGGCCAGCGCCGTGTCATCGCCCATCGGATCGTGGATCGCGGCCATCGCCACGCGCCCATCGACGATGGCCGCGGCCATGGAGGCGAACAGCGGCACCCCGGCGGCGAAATTGAACGTGCCGTCCAGCGGGTCCACCACGAAGCATAATTTCGCACCCGCGATCCGCGCCGGCAGCTTCGGATCGGCGCTGGCGGCTTCCTCCCCCACGATCAGCGCACCGGGGAAACGGGCCGCCAGCGCTGCGGCGATGCGTCGTTCCGCTGCCGTGTCGGCGTCCGTCACCAGATCGAGCGGACCGGATTTCTCGCGGATCGTGCCCGGAGGCAGGCGGCGGAAACGGGGCAGGATCTCAGCCTTTGCGGCGTCGCGCAGCAGCGCCGCCAGCGCGGTGGCGTCGGCGGCGGTGAAGCTCATGCCATCCGCTCGAACCGGGCGCGGTCGGCGGGCAGCAGGCGGACCTCCATATGCACGGCTTCCGGCCCGTCGCGCCGTTCCAGGACCTCGCCATGTTCGTGCAGCCAGGCGATGCGTGCCCCGTCCTCGGGCGGCAGGTCGTAGCAGGCCCGCTCCATCCCGGCGGCAATGCGCGTGTCGATCGCAGCCAGCAGGTCGCCCAGCCCCTCCGACGTGATGGCGGAAACCGAAATCGCCCCGGCGCGAACCGGCACCGCGGCAACGCCGCCCATCAGATCGGCCTTGTTCAGGACTTCGATGGTGCGCGACGGCCAGGCCGGATCCAGCGTGCCGTCCTCAGCCAGGCCCTCCAGTACCGCGATCACGTCGGCGCGTTGCGCGGCGCTGTCGGGATGGGCGGCGTCGCGGACATGCAGGATCACGTCGGCCTCGGCCACTTCTTCCAACGTGGCGCGGAACGCCGCAACCAGCTCGGTCGGCAGTTCGGAGATGAAGCCGACCGTGTCCGACAGGATCGCGCGCCGGCCGGAGGGCAGGCGCAGCCCGCGCATCGTCGGGTCCAAGGTGGCGAATAACTGGTCGCGCGCGGTGACCTCGGCGCCGGTAAGGGCATTGAACAGGGTGGATTTGCCGGCATTGGTGTAGCCCACCAGGGCGATCATCGGGAACGGCACGCGCCGGCGTGCGGTGCGATGCAGCCCGCGCGTGCGACGCACCTGCTCCAGCTCGCGTTTCAGTTTCACGATCCGCTCGCCGATCAGACGGCGATCGGCCTCGATCTGCGTCTCACCGGGGCCGCCGAGGAAGCCGAACCCGCCGCGCTGGCGTTCCAGATGGGTCCAGGAGCGCACCAGCCGCGAGCGCTGATATTCCAGATGCGCCAGTTCCACCTGCAACGTGCCTTCGGCGGTGCGGGCGCGTTCGCCGAAAATATCCAGGATCAGGCCGGTACGGTCGATCACCTTGCAGCCCCAGGCGCGTTCCAGGTTGCGCTGCTGCACCGGCGACAACGCGGCGTCGATGATCGCGACGGTGACCTCATGCGTGGTCAGAAATTCGCCCTGAGTGGCGATCTGGCCTTCCCCCAGCAGGCTGGCGGGACGGTGGGCGCGCAGCGGCAGGATGGCTTGATGGACCACCACCAGGCCGATCGAGGCGGCGAGACCCACCGCCTCGGCCAGGCGCGCTTCCGCGGCACGGGCCTCCGCGCCGTCGCGGGACTTCTCCCACGGCAGGATGACGGCGGCGCGGGTTGGGGCCATGCGGCGGTCCTAGATTTCGGCGGCCGGGGCCAGTTCGCGCGGCGCAACCGTGAGCGTGTTGCTGCCTTCCGCCTTGGCGGCGTCGAACAACTGGATCGGCGCGCCCGGCATCACGGTGCTGATCGCGTGCTTATAGACCAGCTGGGTGTGGCCGTCGCGGCGCAGCAGCACCGAGAAATTGTCGAACCAGGTGATGATGCCCTGCAGCTTCACGCCGTTGACCAGGAACACGGTCACGGGGGTCTTGCTTTTCCGCACGTGGTTCAGGAACACGTCCTGCACGTTCTGGGATTTCTCGTTGGCCACGGGGAGGTTCCTTCTTGTTGGTTGGGGAACGGTGACCCCGCGCGCGTGGCAGTCCGCGCGAAGCCGGCGGTACTCTATCAGCCTGTCCGGCCGGGGCAAGCATCACTGGGGACGCCCGAAACAACCCGCAGCAGGAACGCGGCATCGGGAAAGTGGAGATCCGGAGCGGCATGGTCAACCCCTCCGTCATGCGCGGCATCGCCTAACAGCACCGCGGTGACCCCGGCGGCGCGGGCGGCCTGCATATCCAACGCCGTGTCGCCCACATACCAGACCGCTATCCCGGGCGCCGCGCCCAACCGCTCCAGCGCCAACCGGATCGGCGCCGCATCCGGCTTGTCGGCCGCCGCGTCCCCGGCGCCGATCAGGGTGGTGAAATACCCGGTCCAGCCGAGATGGGCGGCCTCGGCGCGCAGGAACCGGCCGGTCTTGTTGGACACCACCGCCTGGCGCGTGGGCGGAAACCCGGCAATCAGCGTGGCGCTGCCGGCCAGCGGGCGCAATGTGGCGGTGTGCGTGGCCTGGTAGGCGGCGTGGAACAAATCCCGCGCGCGCGGCCAGTCGGGACCGAACAGCGGCGGGAAGGCTTCGGTCAGCGAGCGGCGCGCGCGGGCCTTGGTCTCCGCCTCGGTCCAGGCGGGCATCGCAAAGGCGGCGAAGGCGGCGTTCATGGCGGCGGTGACGCCGGGCCAGGC
>DAHWDR010000074.1:0-3017 GCA_027330745.1 Acetobacteraceae bacterium
CTGTGTTGCGCTGGGCAGCCTGATCCAGACCGCGCTCTACGCGCCGCTGGCACGCAAGGGGGCGGCGCAGCTGGTGGTGTTGATCGCCTCGCTGGGGGCGCTGGCGGTGATCCAGAACCTGCTGGCGGCGATCTATTCGCCCGACATCCTGCAATTTCCGTCCAACTGGGCGGGGCGCGTGTTCGGCCTCGGCGGGCTGCGGCTGACCGGGGCGCAGCTGGCGACGGTGCTGATCGATTTCGCCGCCTTCGCCTGGGTGCTGTGGTTCGCGCATGGTACGTTGCTGGGCAAGCGCATTCGCGCCGTCGCCTCCAACCCGTTCCTGGCCGAGATCACACGGCTCGCGCCGGCGCGGGTGCATGTGATCGTGATGGCGATCGCCTCCGCGCTGGTGTGCCTGCCGGGGGTGCTGGGACCGCTCGATTTCGGGTTGCAGCCCTATGGCGGGATCACGCCGCTGCTGACCGCGACCATCGCCATGATCGCCGGCGGCATCGGCAGCCTGGGGGGCGCGTTCTTCCTGGCGATCGCGATCGTGGTGCTGCAGAATCTGGCGCTGCTGGTGATGCCGGGGGAATGGAGCATCGGCGTCACCTTCGCGATCTTCATCGTGTTCATGCTGTTCCGCCCGCGCGGGCTGTTCGCTTCCGGCTGAGGGCCAGGGATGGATCGCATCTGATGGATTACCTTTACAGCTATCTGATCCTGTCCGAGATCTATGTGCTGCTTGGCCTGTCCACCAATCTGCTGGTCGGCGTGGTGGGTATTTTCTCGGTCTCGCAGGCCGCGGTGTTCGGCGTGGGCGCCTATATCGTGGGCGATTTTCTGGTGTCCGGCACATTGTCGTTTCTGCCGGCGCTGGCGGTAGCGGCAGCGGTGTGCGTGGTGCTGAATGTCCTGGTCACCCTGCCCAGCCTGCGGGTCTCGGGGGATTATTTCGTCGTGACGTCATTCGGCATCCAGCTGCTGGCAACCGCAACCTTCACCAACTGGACCTGGGGCACGGGCGGCGCGAACGGGATGCCGGGCGTGCCGCCACCCGATCTGTTCGGCTGGTCGATCCAATCCACCCGCGGCGTGCTGGCGGTGGCGACGGTCGCTTCGGTGCTGGGATGCTTTGCGTTCTGGCTGATCCTGCGCGCGCCGTTCGGGCGGCTGCTGAAGGCGATCCGCGAGGACGAACTGGCGGTCGCGGCGGCGGGCAAGGGCGTGCTGCGCGCCAAGGTCTCGGCCGCGGCGCTGGCGGGCGCCTTCGCCGGCGTGGCCGGCGGGGTGTATGCCACCTATCTCAGCTTCATCGACCCGTCATCGTTCGATCTGGACGCCTCGGTCCTGCTGCTGACCATGGTGGTGGTGGGGGGCGCGCGCACCTTGTGGGGGTCGATCCTGGGTCCGTTCCTGCTGCTGGCGCTGCCGCAGCTGCTGACCTTGCTGGCGATCCCGACCACCTATGCGGCGACCATGCAGCAACTGGCGTATGGCGCGCTGCTGATCGCCTTCGCGATGTTCCGCCCACAGGGGCTGCTGGGGGAACGGCTGTGAGCGCGCCGTATCTGCGCGTTGCCGGGGTGAACCAGAATTTCGGCGGGTTGCAGGCGTTGAACGATTGCAGCTTCGCGATTTCGCCCGGGCAGATCACCTGCCTGGTGGGACCGAACGGGGCCGGAAAAACCACCATCTTCAACGTCATCACCGGGTTCTTGCGGCCCGATACCGGATCGGTCGCGTTCCGCGGGCAGGTGCTGGACGGATTGGCGCCGCAGGCGATCGTGCAGGCCGGAATCGCGCGCAGCTTCCAGAATCTGCGGTTGTTCCCGGATCTGACCGCGCTGGATAACGTGCTGGTGGCGCTGCCCGGCGCGTTCGGCGAGGAACCGCTGGGTGCGCTGTTCCGCCCGTTCCACACCGCGCGGAGCGAAGCCCGCCGGCGCAACGCGGCGCTGGAGCGGCTGGCGCATGTCGGCCTGGCCGACCGGGCAGCCGCGCGGGTCCGCAACCTTTCCTATGGCGAGCAGAAGCTGCTGACCGTGGCCCGGTTGCTGGCCACCGGGGCGGAGCTGCTGCTGCTGGACGAACCGGCCTCGGGCCTGGCCGCCGGCGCGTTGGAGCAGGTGATGGCGCTGCTGCGGCGGCTGCAAAGCGAAGGCAAGACCTTGCTGGTGGTGGAACACAACACCCGCGTGGTGCAGCAGATCGCCGATCACGTGCTGTTCCTGCACCAGGGGCATCTGATGGCCGAGGGCACGCCGGCGGCGATCATCGCCGATCCCGCCCTGGCCGAGATCTATTTCGGCGGTGCGCTGTGATTCTGGAACTGGTGGGCGTCGCGGCGGGGTATGGCGCCAAGACGGTGATCTCGGAGGTGTCCTTCGCGCTGGCCCCGGGGCAGATCCTGGCGCTGCTGGGACATAACGGGGCGGGCAAGACCACCACGCTGAAAACCGCGATGGGGTTGGTCGCGGCGCGGGCGGGCGAGGTGCGATTCGACGGCGTGGCGCTCGGGCGGGTGCCGGTCGCGGAGCGGGTGGCGCGCGGGCTGCGGCTGCTGCCGGAAGGGCGCGGCATCTTCCCCGATCTGTCGGTGGCCGAGAATATCGACGTGGTGGCCGCACGCATGGCGCCGCACGGGGGGCAGCGGGGCGCGATGTTCGGAGCGGCGGAGGTGTATCGGCTGCTGCCGGTGCTGGACGAGCGCCGCGGCACGCGGGCCGGCAGCATGAGCGGGGGTCAGCAGCAGATGCTGGCCTTCGCGCTGGCGATCCTGGGTACGCCGCGCTGCCTGATGCTGGACGAACCCTCGATCGGGCTGGCGCCGAACCTGGTCGAGCGGCTGTTCGCCCAGGTGCGCGAGGTCTGCCGCGCGCAGGGCGTGGCCGCATTACTGGTGGAGCAGAACGTGGCGGCGGCGATGGCGCTGGCGGACCGCGTGGTGATCATGAACAACGGCCGGGTGGTGTTCGATGGCACGCCGGACGAAGCGCGGGCGTCCAATGTCTGGCATTATTTCTGACGAGCGC